>JAJZSX010000329.1 GCA_021849435.1 Actinomycetes bacterium
CGCCACCTCACGAGCGACCTCGCTCGTCGGCTGCGGCTCAGAGAAGGATGACCACCCATGGAGAACGCCTTCGGCCAACCCCAGACCATCGTCGTGCTCGGCGGCACCTCGGACATCGCGCGCGCGGTGGTAAAAAAGCTCTGCTCGGCACGCGCCCACCACGTGGTGCTCGCGGGGCGTGATCAGGCCCTACTCGAGGTGGCCGCGGCCGAGGCCCGCGACTATGGCGCGACGACGACCCACACGGTGCTCTTTGATGCCACCGAGCCCCTCGACGCGGCCCGGGCCGTGTCGGACTGTTTTGCGGCGATGGGTGAGCCCGTTGACCTCGTGATCGAGGCCGTCGGGCTGCTCGGCAAGCAGCTCGAGTACGAGGACGACGCGACGATGGCCGCGACCATGGCGACCGTGAATTACACCTGGCCGGTCGCGGCGCTCACCGAGGTACGTCGGCGCCTCGTCGCCCAGGGCCACGGTCGGATCCTCGTGATGAGCTCGGTGGCCGCGATCCGCGTGCGGCGCAGCTCGTATCTCTACTCGGGCGCCAAGGCCGGTCTCGACCGACTCAGCGACGGACTCGCCGACTCCCTCGAGGGCACCGGCGTCACCCTGCAGATCTTGCGCCCGGGCTTCGTGCGGTCCAAGATGACCACCGGCGAGCCCGAGATCCCCTTCACCACCGGCGTGAACGAGGTCGCCGAGAACGTCGTGCGCGGGCTCGCGGGCTCGACGCGGGTGATCTGGAGCCCGCCGATCCTGCGTTACGTCTTCTTCGTGCTGCGACACCTGCCCGGTCCCATCTGGCGCAAGGTCGCCGACCGCTAGCTCGTCGCGTCGTCGAGCCGCTCGACGAGCACGCTCACGTGCAGCCGGTCCGCGTTGATCAGGCACGCCGAGCGCGCGAGGTTCTCGACGGCGCCCGTGGCGAGGCCACGACAGCGTCGCTCGCGCGCCGCGTACCAGGCGCGCTCGCCGGCGATGAAGTCGCGCGCCACGAATGGTGCAGCCGAGATGATCTCGTCACGCAACCGGTTGATCGTGGCGTCAAGGGCGAGCACACGGCGCTCCGCGCAGCCCTCGGCGCCCGTCGTGCCCGGGCGACAGGTCGGGACGCGGAAAGTCTCCACCAACCGCGGCGCGGCCGGGGCGCTCGGGGCGTCACTCGAGAGCCAGAGCGCCGCGGCGATCATGAGCGCAGCCAGACCGACGACGACGGCCACGAGCATCTTGGTCCGCACGAACCAAGTCTGACAGGTTCGACGGGGGCTACCCGAGGGCTACCCGTGCGATGAGGTGGGTGCGAGCAGACCGGTGGTCTTGGGCACGTTTCGCAGCGACATCGTGAAGAAGTCGCGGTTCCACCACGTTGCGAAGTACCGCGACGGTGGTCCGTTCATCGAGCTCAGCAGGCTGGTGCCGTTTGCCCCGGTGATGACGGCATTCGGTGCCCCGGTGAAGGTCGAGTACTGGACCCAGTCGGTGTTGATGTCGAGCTGCATACCGGTGACCGCCCCGGCGCGCACCAGCACGTTGGCGAGGTCGGTGATCGATAGCGCCGGGCCGCCGACGTAGACGATCGCACCGTCCTTGGTGACCCCGAGCCCCGAGCGCCAGACGTTGAAGGTCCCCCCGAGGGTCGCGCCCCACAGCGCGGGGTTCGACAGGTCCGGGGCCGGGCGGCCGTTGATGACGAGCAAATTGAGGTTCTGGCGCACCGATTCGACCTGGTTGTTCATCGTGAACCCCGGCGAACCCCACGCCCCGACGGTCATCGTGCCGTCCTTGTAGATCACGACCGACGCCGCACCCTTGCGCAGCGGCAGGATCATCTGGCCCTGGGTGTAGTAGCCGCCGTTGGCGTCCTGCATCCGAAAGCCCGCGTTGAAGGCCGCGACGAGCGAGCGGCTCGCGAAGGGGGTGATCGGCGCGGAGTAGATGAAGTGGTAGTTGCCCCCGGGGATGAACGAGCCCGAGTAGAGCTGGGCGCGCAGCAGCGTCGGGTCCATCCACGCGATGCCCACGACGTAGCTGGTGTGAACCGCGTCGGGACGGATGAAGGCCTCATAGACCGTGGGCACGCCGTTGTCGGTGCGCCCCGCCACGTGCCAGACGCCCTCGCCGGGCAGTGGGTTGGCCGCGGGACTGATCACGCGCGGCGGCTCGGGCAGGTGGCCGGCGCTCGGCACCTTCACGGCGGTGACTCCGGAGCCGAAGGACTTCGCCGGCGGCTTGCCGCCGACCTTGGCCGGGTTGAGCTTGTAGTACTCGGTCTCGACCCAGGTCACGAAGGGCCCGAGGCCGTGCTGACGGCCCCACTCGGCCCCGCGCGCCATGTAGCTCACGCCGTAGGTCGGGTTGCGCAGCGCCATCGCGAGCGTGCCGCCGAGGTAGGCCACGACCACGAAGGTCACCGTCGCGAGTGCGACGATCACGCGACGACGCCAGTAGATCCGCTGGGGCAGTCGGTGACTCCGCGGCGCCGAAGGCGGCCGGTAGACGGGGCGGGCGGAATCCATGAGGTTCCATTCTTCCACGGTGGGGCTGAACTCCATTCGGCGTCGCAGGGTTTCTTAAGGACGTTTTAGAAACGACACACGATCAGGACTCCGCACGGCGAAGCGGCGTCATCGCGAGCACCAGCTGCTTGGTGCCGTGCTCGACGAAGGAGACCGTCGCGCGCGCGCGCGGGCCCTCGCCCTCGACGCGCACCACGGTGCCCGCGCCGTAGCGGTCGTGCACGACCCGCTCGCCCGCCACCAGTCCGAGGGTCTCTGCGCCCGTGGAGCGCACCGGTGGGGCCGTGCCCGACCCGATGGCCCGACCGGCGGCGAACTCGCTCTGGCGTCCGACGAAGCCCTCCTCGTACTCGACCTCACGGCGTCGCAGCGGCGTCGTGCGCGACACGTCGTGCACGAGGGCGGGCGGGATCTCGGTGAGGAACCGGCTGGGCAGCGCGTCGGTGCGCTGGCCCCACTGGGTACGACTCCAGGCGTGGGTGAGCACGAGGTGGGACATCGCGCGCGTGATCCCCACGTAGCAGAGCCGACGCTCCTCTTCGAGCTCGTCCTCGTCGGCGAGGGCTCGGCGGTGCGGGAAGATCGTCTCCTCGAGGCCCGTGATCGCGACGACGGGGAACTCGAGTCCCTTGGCGACGTGCAGGGTCATCAGCGAGACCGCGCCGGCGCCCTGGTCGAGCTGGTCCGAGTCCGCGACGAGCGCCACGCGTTCGACGAAGTCGAGAACCGTTTCGTACTGCGCGGCCGCCGAGGCCAACTCGCCGAGGTTCTCCAGTCGGCTGGCCGCCTCGTCGGGCGGCCCCTCGCGCAGCGCGTCGCCGAGACCGGTCTCGTCGACGATGGCGTCGATCAGCTCGCGCGGGGTGAGCTCGCCCAAGCGCGCGCGCAACATGTCCAGGGCCGTCGCAAAGCGCGTCGCGCCCGCGAGGGCCCGTCCGCTCAGTCCTGCGTTCGCCGCGTACCACGGCGCCTCGGCGAAGGAGAGTCCGTGCTCGGCCGCGTAGGCGCCGAGCTTGGCCTGGGCGGCGTCGCCCACTCCGCGCTTGGGCTCGTTGATCACCCGTCGCGCGGAGGCCTCGTCGCGCGGGTTCACCACGAGCCGCGCGTAGGCGAGGGCGGTCTTGACCTCTTTGCGGTTGTAGAACGGCAGGCCGGCTATAACCCGGTAGGGCACCCCGGCGTGGAGGAACTCCTCTTCGAGCACGCGGCTCTGGGCATTGGTGCGGTAGAAGACCGCCATGTCCTGCCACTCGAGGTGGTGCTCGGCGCGCAGCCGGCGCAGCTCACTCGCGAGGTAG
>JAJZSX010000330.1 GCA_021849435.1 Actinomycetes bacterium
AACCAAACATCTCCTCGGCGGACCGATTCCACGAGGAGATCAGTCCGCCGTATGAGGTGACCATGGCGTCGGTCGCGTGGGCGAACCCAGCTCGAAGTTCCCGCTCAACGGCTCGAAGTTCTTCGACCTCAGTCAGGTCCATCGCAACCGCGGCCACCGCGTACGGAGTGCCCGACGCCTCACGTAGGAGAAAGTAGGTGGCCAGCATGGGAGTACGAACGCCGTCGACATTTAATATCTGCTCCGTTGTGAACTCGCCGTTAGCAATCGCTCGACGTTCATTTGACTCGAAGACAGTGGCAATGTCGGGCGTGAACACTTCTGCTGCGGTGCGACGGATCAAGTCGTCGGCCTTCTTACCAAGGGTCTGGGCGACGAGGCGATTCACTCGGAGGAATCTCAGCTCGAGGTCTTTCACGTAGATGAAGAGAGGAGCATGCTCCATCAGGTTCGCCGAGAACGTCTCTTCTCGTTCGAGCGCAGCTTGTGTGAGCAGCCGCTCGGTGATGTCGCGGATGTTGATGATCGTCGAATCGATGGTCTTCAGCGATGAGTAGTCACACACGTTGACCTCAACGATGGTCAGGTCATCGTCGCCCAGAGACATGGTTTCCGTGAACAACTCGCCGGAGTCTCGTCGCGCCGTCTCGACGAGTTCGCCCAGTCGTGGCACGCTCAACGTGCGTGTGAATTCCTGGAATGGCACATTGTGAACCTCGTCCACGTCAACGCCGAGGATCTGCGGACACGCGCCGCTCGCGAACGTGATCACTCCCGAAGCGTCGACGAGGAGTATCGCGTCGCCGCCGTGTTCGAGTAGCGCACGTATTATTCTCTCGCTGTCTTCGGTCAACTTACGACGCTCCACCTCGCGGCGGTACGACACGAGACCTACTCCGCTGGTAACAAGCACGACCACGAGAAGGAATAGCACGTGGGTCCAGAGCGACAGCAGTTTGAAGTGAGCGTCGTCGTGCAGGGCTTGTCGGACAGCGGCTCGGCTCTGCTTGGCGAGCGCGAGGGTCACGCTACGTGAGGCGTCGTTCTCAGTTGATCGGTCCAGGCGCACCGCCTGGGCGTAATGACCCGAAGAGAGAAATTTCTCGATGCGAGATTCGAGAGCGAAGTAGGTGTCAAGTCTGACCGACTTCGGATGGCTTGTTTCCCAGACAGCGTTATCGGCGCGGGCTTGTCTGAGGTTGGCCGAGAAAAAACTAATCGAATGGGGAGAGTCCGACGAAATCGCGTCGCTCTCGCTCGCTGCCATGGTAGTGACCGACAACGCGAGATTCGTGGCTGCTTGGGCGCGCTGATACGACCGAGAGATTTGATCTGACAATGTGCTCGTCACTTTCCATGACGCGCCGAAGATCCCCCCTATGACCAGAGCAGCTAGAATCCAAAGAACTAACCGTGCCTTGTACATTTGTTCGACCACAGGATCCTCCAGATTCCAGATCGACGACGCACTTGATAGTAAAGAGCCCCAATTTGAAGTGTGTATCGGCAACTCCCGAGTGTGTACGAATCGTACATTGGGTGCTGTTGCGTCGTCGGCATGGGATAAGAGAGTCGACGATTCCTCAGACGTGTCTTGGTCCCCTGAGTTTCTACCTCGATGCGCGAAGATCAAAGGTGAGGAGGGCGCAACAAACGCTGGCGCGCGGTGCTGAACGTGCTCTCAAACTGCGTGGATCGAAACGAGGGCGACTGCATGAGATCCTTCCACGGCGAACTGGAACAACGCCTCGAATGTCGGGCGCGCCAGCGGGACAGTCATGTTGATGGGGAATGGATCCAGCGGTGGGCGGAGATGAGACGGAGCGTGTCCGATCGCACGTCAAACACGCTCGCTTCCCCTTGTATCAGAGGTCGGCAGTTACCAATCGCAGTGGCGAGTGGAGTGAATCCTCCGTCTGTCGGCGCTACCATGCGTACCATCATCAACGGAAGGAAGCACCATGACCAATCGTCAGAGTGGGACCCTTCCCACTGGGCCGACGCGGAGTCCCGCCTCCGACACTAATATCTGATAATCTGATTGTGTGACGGAAATCAGTGCCACCAATGCAGCAAGAAACTTTGCCGAATTGCTTGACGCTGTCGAGCACAAGGGGGAGCGGATCACGATTGTTCGTCGTGGCCGAGCCGTGGCCCAAATCGAGCCAGTCGCTAGGGGTCGTGGGTCAGACGTCAAGTCCCTGTTGAAACGCCATCCAGCGGACACTCAATGGATGGAGTCGCTGAAGCAAGTGCGTGAACTTGTCGTCAGTGAGGAGCGATTCTGAACCGCCTGCTTCTTGATACGACTTTCTTAATCGATGTCGAGCGGTCGCAATTCAATCTTGATGACGTCATTGCAGATGAGGACGACGTCGCAATTGCCGCTATCACGGTTGCGGAAGTTCAAGTGGGCGTCGAGTTGGCAACTGGAAGGACCAGGCGTCGTCGAATGGAACTTCTCGATGAAGTGGTGGCGTCGATTCCCATTCTGGACTACGACCTTGCGGTTGCCAGAGCTCACGCTCAACTCCTGGTGATCGTCCGCGGGCAAGGGCGACCTCGAGGTGCCCATGACTTGATCATCGCGGCTACGGCGCTGTCATCTGGTCGATCGCTTGTCACCGCCGATGTGAAGGCTTTCGTCGATCTCGGTGTTGTCACCATTTCGTATCGATAACGCCATTACCACTGACTTCTCCAAGGCGCCAGTGCGAGGTTGCATTCCTGCGGCGTCGGGCCACCGACACCAAATGGCCCTATCTCCGGATATCGGACGGGGATCGACGGTAATTAGATCTTGCTGGATTGTGTGGAGTCCCCGTATTCGGTGGGTGACTTCAAATGTCTTAGCGGTCCAAGAGTGTTTCGATGACTGACCTATCTGATGCCTGGCGCTCGGAGTCGCTTGATAGATCAATTCCAACTCCACCGCCGACGCTCCCTGTGAGCGCCGGGGCCGGGAGGGGTTCTGGCTCGCCGAAGATGTCGTGGAGCCAAAGAGTACGTTCGCTACCCCAGTAGCGCATCATGGTGACACCTCCGTTGGCCAGATCGCTGATATATCCCTCGGAGGTGAGAAACCCTGCCCAACTGAGATGCACCCCATCGAAATCCGCGGCTACACCTTCCCAGTCGGGCAGCAGGTGAACTCCAATCTCGGTCCTTACCGCGTGCTGGGTGGCAATGGATCTCAACATCTTGGTGTCTGACGGATGCTGGTTGGGGCCAGGTAACTCCCAACCGGCATGTGGTCGTGTGGCCACCTTTGGATAGGTCTCGACCAAGCGTGCCCAGTCATTGGGTCCGTCGATGTTCCATACGCGCGCGCTTGGTTGAACGGGAAGTAGCCAGCGTGAGACGGGTCGACCGTAAAAGTCCCACGCTGAAATGAGGGCGTCGTGAACTTCTGGTGGTGGGTCAGTCGTGGTCCAAAGCCCACTCCATGGGAACTCACCGTTGCCGTATACGTTCGAGTATTCGGTGAAGCAAGGGGTCGCAACGTAAGTTGAATCGTGAGGTTCTTCGTACCACCACTGTTGTGCGACAAAGTCCGCGCCACGGTGGAGCAATGTGTCGAACCTTTCGGATACGGCCTCGGCTATCTGGCGGCGATGCGCTGCGTGCTCATACAAGTAAGGGAGTGACACGAGGGCTTCGCCACTCCATGGTCCAGCGAGACGCTCGGCGGCGGAGACAACCATTTCGAGCAACTCCCCATATGGCATTTCCCAAATGGATGACGCCGCACGCTGAACTGAAATCAGTCTCGAATCCTTTGGCCATCCGAACCAAGGAATATCATCGCGTTG
>JAJZSX010000331.1 GCA_021849435.1 Actinomycetes bacterium
AGAGGACTCCGTCATCACCGTCGACGCCGCCAAGCGACAACGTGATCACGCGAGGTCATCAGCGGGAGTGTCTACGCCGTCATCATTCTGTCTGGCTGACAACAGATGGCACAGGGAAATATGTGGTGAGATCCGCTCGAATCGCGTGGACACGCTCAGGAACCATCTCTCATTCCTCGGAAGTCGCGCGGCTTCCCGCCTTTTCGTCAACTCCCCGTTCTACGCTCATCCACTGTGAGACGGAACGATCCCTTGGCCTTTAGCGATTACGACCGGGCCATAATCGATCGAACCGACTTTTGTCGTCACGCCTTTCGTCGTGACGAGTTCTGCGCAAGAGACAAGATCGCCGGTCGACGGATTGAGTACGACCTGGAACGTCTCATTGGGGTTCAGACTTACCTGAACTGCCGTTCCCGTCGCCCCAGATGAGAGAGCGACCGGTCCGACCAACGTGACGCCCGGCAGGTTCTCGGTGACCTGGTAGAGAGCGGAACCGAGTTTCGCCGACGCGTCTGGGAGCTGCAACAACTGCTCTAGGATCGCCAACTGCTCACTCGGCGAGCAGCCGACCGACGATGTATTCGTGCCGTCGCTGATCGGGCAGGCCCCAGAGGCCGCGTTGACCGTGCCGTCGACGCCCAGGCGTCCCGCCGCCAACAGCGCCAGGATTCCGGCCGGACTCTGGGGCAGGTTGTTCACGTTGGCCGACGACGACACGAGTGTCTTCTGGGGCGAGGACGCGAGCGTCATGCCAAACCCCGAGTAGCCACTAACCGTCGAGGCGTACCCGCCGTAGCTGCTCGCGCTGTTGGTGTTCGCCGGATTGCCGCCGAGCTGATTCGATGAGTCTGACAACGCGCACGGGATGAAGGGTCGGCCAAGGGTGATCCAGCGGGCCTCGTCGGACGGGGAGATGAAGTGGCTGCCGCCGGCGTCGACCGGGGTCGGCGTTATCACCACCCGACCAGATCCATCACCGGCCGTCCAGCTCTGCATTGTTCCATCCGCGACATAGGTGAGCGGCGCTTCTCCCGGACTCATCGCAGGGCTACTCACCTGACACGTCAGGGAGATGGTGGACTGCTGGAAGTAGTACTGACCTGGGCCGAGAGGCGGGAAGGCCGCCTGGGGAGCGCTCTGGCTCGCCGCCGCCTTCAGTGTCGCGGCCAGCGCACTGGTCGGCATCCCGCTGAGTGCGATCACCAGAGTCATCGCCACCGCCACCACGCCGCTGAGGCTCGCACCCCAGTAGAGGCGCGAACGCGAGTGGGCACGAACTGAGGGTTCATCGATTCGGTCGCGAATCTGCAGCCACAGCGCATCCATCACACCATCGTCAAACTGATCCTCGTTGGCGGGATCGATGGCTCGCAAGAGCTCCTCTGGGAATGTGCTGGTCATGATTCCTCCTTGAACTGCGGTGCTTGGGGGACGGACGATTCGCTGGACGACATACGACTCGGAACGGTGGCGCGTAGCCGGGCGTGAGCCCGATGAAGTCGGACGTTGAACGCGTTGACCGAACATCCCAGGACCTCGGCGGCGGCGGAGCGCGACAGACCCTCCCAGTAGATGAGGCGCAAGACCTCTTGATCGCCGGTACTCAGTGCCGCGAACGACTTGGAGATGTCGATGACGTCCTCGAGGTCGAACTCGTCCGTCACCCGCAGGTCGGGCAGCTCGACCGACACCGGCGCGCGGCCAAGGCGGCGGCGTTCGTGGGATACCTCGAAGCTCGCGATCCGATAGAGCCAGGGCAGCGACGGAGCATCCACCGAGGCGAACTTCTTCCACGCGGCCACGAACGCCGCCGCGACCACTTCGTCACGTGAGCTCGAGGGAACGCGACGGGCGACGTACCGAGAGAGGGCCGAGACGTTGTCTCGGTAGAACTCCTCAAACCGGCGAAGAGTCCTGTCCTCTGGTGGCTCCGCTGGTCGACGTCCTTGTCCCATAGTGCTACCTCGTTTACACCCGAAGTACCACGTTCATTACAGGACGGCGGAGACGGTCGCGGCGGGCGAGCGTAGAAGATTGACGCGTGGACATTCGGCGGGTGTGGGCCTTTCTGGTTGATGAGTGCCCAATTGCGGTCTGATCGAAGGATGTGGTGACCCCGTACATCAATAGGACACTCTCGGTCCTATACTAGGACAGATGGTGTCCTATTCCCGAATTCCCAGCCAAGAGCTGTTCCCCACGAAAGGACCAGTGCCGCCCGGCCAACTCATAGGTCGCTCTGAAGCGATTGCGGCCCTCCAGTCACAACTGGCTGCCGGCAGCCACCAGATTCTCGCTGGTCCGCGACGAACTGGCAAGACGAGCATCTGCGACGCAGTCATCGCACGCCTGAAGAAGGGCGGAGACTACGTGGTTGCCGTGGATCTCTTCGAGGTGGGGTCGCTCTCGAACCTTGCCGAGCTGATTGCCCGCGGTGCGATTGCCAATCGCCCGGGGGTGAAGAAGGTTCTACCCGTGCTGCTGCGATCAGCTCGATGGGTCGGCCGAGCTGCGCAAGTCTCGGCAACACTCAAGGGCGAGTTCGGCACCGAGATCGAGTTTGCGTTCGCGCCATCACGGAGCCAGAAGACACCCATGCAGCAAATGGACTACGCGCTGCGACTCCTCGAGAGGCTCGCGACTGCTGACGGCCACCAGCTCGTTCTCTACCTAGATGAGTTCCAAGAAGTCGAGACCCCCCTCCTTCGTTTCGGTGACCCTGACCTCCTCACCAAGAGCATGCGCTCGATCCTCCAGCGATCGCCTCATGTCACGTGCCTCTTCGCGGGCTCCGTCGAACACATGATGAAGGGCCTCTTTGCGGCGGAGAAGAGGGCCTTCTACCAATTCGGGGGCTTCTTCTCCCTCGATCCAATCGACGAGACGGCGTGGAAAGCGGGTCTTCGCAAGGCCTATCAGCGCGACAAAACCACCATCACGGACACGGCCCTCGACCACATCATCGCGACGAGTGAAGGGGCGCCTCGTGCCACCATGTTATTGGCGCAGCAAGCACACGTCGTTGCCGTCGAGAAGGGCATCTTTTCCATCGATCTTCCCGAGGTCTACCAAGGCATCGAATACGCGATGGCCACAGAGCGGCAGCCTCACGAAGCCGATGTGGCCCGCATCCGCGCGCTTCGAACCAATGCATTGAGGGTGGCGCAACGGGTGGCGCGTGGAGAGCCGCCGTACGGTTCTGGCATTGACTCAAAGCAGGTGACTCGCGCTCTGGACTCAATGAGAACCGCAGGCATCGTGGTTCAAGAACGGGCGCGCGAGTGGCGCCTGGTTGACCCGCTTCTTGGCCGCTACCTTTCAGCCTTTCCGGCCGTCTGATTCGGCGGAGTCGGGTAGACGCGCTCGATTTCGAGGGGCACTTATGCGTGATTCAGGACGCGGAGGGGGTTCCGGCACTGATTCACGACGCGCCGCACCTGCTCGGAAGACCACACTGAGACCGGATCTCAGTGCAGCCATTGCCGGTGAGGGAGCGCTGAACGAGCCACCGGCGAAGTGGCTACGGCGGCCTGACGAACCTTGTGATTTCACGCGGCCGCTCGCCGACTGGTTCACTAGTTCCCAGTGCCACCTGGCGAGTCGCGACGGTCGCGAGAATCTGGCGTGAGGTACCCGCCACCGGGGCGCTGTACGGGGCAGTTACCAGCCTGAAGGGTCCTTGGACGCCGAAAACTGGCGCACGTTAGATGACGGCCCGCAACATTCCAGACGAGTGTGCGATGAGATTCCCTCGAATCGTGTGGGCACACCCGATGCCCCTCGCCCGGAACT
>JAJZSX010000332.1 GCA_021849435.1 Actinomycetes bacterium
CGTGCTCTTCGCCGGCTCGACCGTCGTCATCGCGCTCGCCGGCATGCTCGTGTTGCGCCTGTCGTTCTTGAACGGCGTGGCGATCTCGGCCTCGATCACCGTCGCGATCACGATGCTCGCCTCGCTCACCCTGCTGCCGTCACTGCTCGCCTTCCAGAAGCATCGGGCACTGAGTCGACGCGAGCGACGGGCGCTCGCCGAGCACGGCCCCGAGCCCGTCGTCGTCGCCGGTCCCTGGCAGCGCTGGGCCCACTTCGTCTCGCGTCACCCCCGCGTGCTCAGCGCGCTCGCTCTCGCGGTGATCGCGGTCGTCGCCTCGCCGTACTTCTCACTGCACCTCGGTAGTTCGGACCAGGGGTCGAACCCGCCGTCGTCGACGACCCGCCAGGCCTACGACCTGCTCGCCAAGGGCTTCGGCCCGGGCTTCAACGGTCCCTTGGTCGTCGTCGGCGCGATCCACTCTCGCGCCGACGTCACGACCATGGCGCACCTTGACGCGTCGCTGCGCCATAAGCCCGACGTCGCCGCCGTGACCCCGCTCGTGGTCGCGGCGGGGGGAACGGTGGGCGTGATCACCGTCGTACCCGCCTCGAGTCCGCAGGCCACGGCCACCAATACGCTCATCAACACCTTGCGCAACGACTACATCCCGCGCCAGACGACGTCGACGCACACCGCGATCTACGTCGGCGGGCTCACCGCGGTCTTCGCCGACTTCGCGACCGTGCTCGGAAGCAAGATCCCGCTCTTCATCGGAGTCATCGTCTTGCTCGGATGCCTGCTCTTGATGGTGGCCTTCCGTAGCGTGCTCGTGCCACTGGTCGCCGCGGCGATGAACCTGCTCGCCGCGGGGGCGTCCTTCGGACTCGTCGTCGCGGTCTTCCAATGGGGCTGGGGCAGCACCCTGCTCGGCGCGGGCACCGGTCCGGTCGAGTCGTTCCTGCCGATCATCATGATCGCCATCCTCTTCGGCCTCTCGATGGACTACCAGGTGTTTCTGGTCTCGCGCATGCACGAGGAGTGGCTCAACACGGGCGACAACGAGGAGGCGATCATCCGCGGCCAGGCCAACACGGGCCGCGTGATCACCGCGGCCGCCCTGATCATGATCTCGGTCTTCCTCTCCTTCGCCTTCGGTGGCCAGCGCATCATCGCCGAGTTCGGCGTGGGACTGGGCGGGGCGGTGCTGATGGACGCCTTCATCTTGCGCACGGTGCTGGTGCCGAGCCTGATGCACTTCGTCGGTCGGGCCAACTGGTGGATGCCGCGCTGGCTCGACCGGATCGTGCCCCACGTCGCGGTCGAGGCGACCGAGGACGAACTGGCAATCGACCCGTCCGCTTAGCGCGCCGCGAAACCCCGCAGCGCGCCGAGACAGAAGTCGCTCACCGCGGTGACGTCGACGTCGAGGCCCGAGCGCCGCGGGATGACGGCCTGGCCGACCGAGGCCGCCCAGAAGAA
Source organism: Actinomycetes bacterium (assembly GCA_021849435.1). Next base: position 1,462 of record JAJZSX010000332.1, read on the forward strand.
CGCGACGAGCAGCCCGGCGTCGTAGGTGTCGTCGAGCCAGCCGAGATCCCTCGCGTCGTGTAGCACCGAGACCCAGCGGGCGTACTGCGCATCGAGCATGTCGCTGAATGCCTGGCGCGTGCGGTCGTCAGCCCACACGTCGATGATCAGCTTCATGATGCCGACCTGCTCGTCAAAACCGCCGAGGGTCCAGGCTTGTTCCAGGTCCTGGCGCAGCGCGTCGTTGAAGTCCTCCTGGTCGCCGCTCGCGACCGCGGCGAGGGCGCGCGTGAAGTGGTCCCGCAGTCCCGCGGTCATCTCAAAGTAGTTGGCGAGCTGGGCTTCGGCGATGACCTGCTCGCGCGAGGTGAAGTGGTAGTAGATGGTCGGCACGCCGACGTCGGCGCGGGCCGCGAGGTCCGAGATGTGGAAGTTCGCCGAACCGACCTCGCGGATCAACTGTGCCGCCACTTCGACGATGTGGGACTTGGTCAGCGATACGCGTGCGATCATTTCGGCCCTCGAACGTGGCAACGGCCTACCCGTTGAGACAACGACCTTAGGCCCACCGCTGCGCGAATTCCCAGCCCAGCGTGCCGAACACACTTTCTAAATATCATTCGGCACCGACAGCCTGGTCGCGCGGTCCGAACGGCACGCGACTGCTAACGACGAGAGCCGGGCCCCAGGGCCCGGCTCTCGTCGTTGCATCGCTGCGTGGCGACTCGTTACATCATGCCGCCCATGCCACCCATGCCGCCGTCGCCCATCGGGGCCGCGGGGGGCTCGGGCTTGTCGGCGACGATCGCCTCGGTCGTGAGCAGCAGCGCCGCGATGGAGGCCGCGTTCTGCAGTGCCGACCGGGTGACCTTGGCGGGGTCGATGACGCCAGCCTTCACCAGGTCGACGAGCTCGCCGGTCGCCGCGTTGAGCCCGATCGAGCCCTTCGCGTCGGCCACCTCTTGGACCTTGACCGCGCCCTCGAAGCCGGCGTTGGCCGCGATGTGGCGCAACGGGCTTGACAGCGACAGCGCCACGATGCGCGCACCGGTCGCCTCGTCACCCGACAGGGTGCCGATCAGTGTGTCGACCTCGGCGCGGGCCCGCACGAGCGCGGTGCCACCGCCGGCGACGATGCCCTCGTCGATGGCGGCGCGCGTCGCCGACAGCGCGTCCTCGATGCGGTGCTTCTTCTCCTTGAGCTCGACCTCGGTCGCGGCGCCGACCTTGACCACGGCCACGCCGCCGGCCAGCTTCGCGAGGCGCTCCTGGAGCTTCTCGCGATCCCAGTCCGAGTCGGTCTCGTCGATCTCACGCTTGATCTGAGCGACCCGGCCGGCGACGTCAGCCGCGCTGCCCGCGCCGTCGACGATCGTCGTGGCATCCTTGGTCACGACCACCCGACGGGCGCGACCGAGCAGGTCGACGCTCGCGGTGTCGAGCTTGAGGCCGATCTCCTCGGAGATCACCGTCGCGCCCGTGAGGATCGCCATGTCCTGGAGCATCGCCTTGCGGCGCTCACCGAAGCCCGGCGCCTTGACGGCGACCGAGGTGAAGGTGCCGCGGATCTTGTTCACGACGAGCGTCGCGAGAGCCTCGCCATCGACGTCCTCGGCGATGATCAAGAGGGCCCGGCCCGACTGCATGACCTTCTCGAGCACGGGCACGAGGTCGTGCACCGCGGAGATCTTGCCGCTGGTGAACAGGATGTAGGGGTCCTCGAGCACCGCTTCCTGGCGCTCGGCGTCGGTTACGAAGTACGGCGAGAGGTAGCCCTTGTCGAACTGCATGCCCTCGGTCAGTTCGAGCTCGATGCCAAAGGTGTTGGACTCCTCGACCGTGACGGTGCCGTCCTTGCCGACCTTGTCGATCGCATCGGCGATCACTTCGCCGATGGAGGCGTCCGCCGCCGAGATCGTCGCCACCTGGGCGATCTGGTCCTTGCCCGCGACGACCTGGCTCTGGTTCGCGATCGAGGTGACCGCGACCTTGACGGCCAGCTCGATGCCGCGCTTCAGGCCGGCCGGGTTCGCACCGGCGGCCACGTTGCGCAGGCCCTCCTTGATGAGGGCCTGGGCGAGCACGGTCGCGGTCGTCGTGCCGTCGCCGGCCACGTCGTTGGTCTTGGTGGCGACTTCCTTCACGAGCTGGGCGCCCATGTTCTCGAAGGCGTCCTCGAGCTCGACCTCACGGGCGATGGTCACACCATCGTTGGTGATCGTCGGCGCACCGAACTTCTTGCCGATCACCACGTTGCGGCCCTTGGGCCCGAGGGTGACCTTCACCGCGTCGGCCAGCTTGTCCACGCCGGCCTCGAGGCCGCGGCGGGCCTCCTCATTGAATTT
>JAJZSX010000333.1 GCA_021849435.1 Actinomycetes bacterium
ACGTCGCCGAATCCCTGGTCCGATCAGGACTTGGGAATTGGAGCGGGCGACGGAGGGGACTTATGGGAAGTCGTAAAATACCTAATGAACAGGCATAAATGAAGTAACGAGAAGGACCGTTTCACACTACATTTCGGGACCTATCACATGTCTCAATCACGCTTGACAGGTGAGTAGTCCCTCCTACTGTGGTAGTTATTACCAGAGTAGGAGGGCGAGCGCCATGGCCACAGACAAGTTGAGTATCTCCCTAGCACCCCATCTTGCTGAGGCCATACGTACTGCCGCCGAGCGTCTGCACCTGTCTACGTCTAGTTGGCTGGCCGAGGCTGCGAGGGAGAGGTTGCGCGGAGATGCCCTGGACGAGTTTCTCGTGGAGTGGCAGGCCGAGAATGGGGCGTTCACACAGGCGGAACTAGACGCGGCTGATGAGATGCTGGGCGTCAACAAGAAGATCGGCCGCGGGCTAACTGGGATCGGGCAGGTTCTCATTGGCGAGAGAGCTTCAGTCGAGAACCTCCCGTGGCACACACAGTTGTCTAATCCGAGCTACCGGGCGCTGGTCCTCGTGTCCGACTCACAGAGCATCCGTGACATCGTGTCCAAAGCCCGAGAGCGCGGGGAAGATGTCACCGTTCTTGAAGTCAGTGAGCCGACAGCATGACGACTCTCGTTCTGGATTCGGGGGCTTTCATCGGCGTTGAGAACAACGATCGTCGTGTGCTCAGTGGTGTGCAGCGCGCACGAGACCTTGGTTGGGGAGTGAGGACTACCGCGGGTGTCGTGGCAGAAGTCTGGCGTACCGGTGACGGCAGGCAAGCTCCGCTAGCTGCTCTCCTCAAAGGTATAGAGATTATGGCGGTCGACGATGAACTTGGTCGTGCAGCAGGACGGCTCCTTGCTGTGTCGCCGTTAGGCGGCGCCGTAGACGCGACGGTGGTGGCGGCGGCAAGAGTCGACGACACAATTCTCACCAGCGACGAGAAGGAGATAGCCGCGCTCGTAGCGGCGTCCGGCCGTCACATCGACGTCGCACGCTGCTAGGGACGCTTAGGTGGTGCTGGCAGCAAACCGTTCGCTCCGCGGCTACGAGAAGTTGACCGTATTCTTGTAAGTCACCCGCAAGTTTTCCCGTAAGACCGCTTGGTGTCGTTTGCCAGCCCTAAGGGACCACCCCGTTGCCAGCAGCATGGGACCACCTCGGGTCCGTCGCAACCAGCCGCGTTGATTCTCTAGTGTTCGCTCCTCTCTGTCAAGTTCATCGTTTCGGGGCCGAAGAACGCCTTGGTTTCGGTGACGCCGACTCGAGCGTGGGTTTCTCGCGTTCGCGATAGGACGGCCCCTCGATAACGAGCTCGTAGGCGGCGCTCTTCAGCCGGTCGATCGCCGACTGGGCGAGCAGCGTGTCGGCCATGACGGCGAGCCACTCGCTCGGATCGCGATTGGAGGTCACGATCGTCGAAGCACGACGGTGGCGCTCGACCACCAGGTCGTAGAGGTCCGAGGTCTCCGTCGCGTCAAGCGGCGTGAGACAGAAGTCGTCCAGGATCAACAGGTCGACGCCGATGAGCTTGCGCAGCTCCTGGTCATAGGTGGCGTCAAGGCGCGAGGCCTTGAGGCGCTTGAAGAGCCGGTCGCTTCGCTCGAAGTGCACGCTCACTCGCCGGCGCACGGCCACGTGACCGAGCGCACTCGCGAGGAACGTCTTGCCAACTCCGACCGGGCCTAAGAGAAATACGTTGTTAGCCGCCTCCACGAAGCGCAAGGAGGCGAGTTCGTCCACGACGGCGTGGTCGTAGGTGACGAGCGTCGTCTCGTCCCAGTTGTCGAGCACCATGGCGCCATCGAGGTGGGCCTTCCTCGCGCGCAGGCCAGCCGACTCCGCGTCGCGACGCTGGACTTCGTCGCTGAAGAGCTGCTCTAGGAACTGCGCCGCTTCGAGGTGATGGGTGCGCGCCAACGCCAGTCGCTCGGGCAAGGTGTCGAGCAGCTGGCCCAGCTTGAGTCGGCGCATGAGACGCGCGAGCTCGCCACTCACGACGGGGGTCGTCATAACTGGGCCCGCCGCGCGCGGAACTCGCCCGCGTCGCGCACGAAGCGACCCGTCACGATCACGGGGGCGAAGTAGCCGTCGTCTTCGGTCGACTCTCTCGCGCGCTCGAGCATGCGCGCGATGAGGTTCACGTCGCAGCTCTCGGCGTCTAACGCGCGAACGCACGCGTCGTTGAGACGCGAGGATCCCCACTTCTCCGCCAGCCCGAGCAGGCGGTAGACCTGGCGCATCTTGGTCCAGGGCAGCGGGTGCTCGAGCACGGCCCGGGCGAAGGCCTCCACGCTCGAGCCGTGCGTGGCGGCCCGAGCGAGGAGGGTCGCGACGTCGCGCGTGGCGTAGATCTGAGTGCCCTCGGGAAAGTCCGCCGGGTCGCTCGAACGCTGGCCGGGCCTAACTCGCGGATGCACTTTCACCAGTTCCCCGCGCGCGTAGAGCTTCACGGTCGTGGCGTCGCGACGCGCCGACAGGCGCTGGCCGAGGAAGGCCCTCGGGACCGAGTAGAGGGCGCGATCGACCTCGACGTGCAGGTCGCGATGGACTTTGGGCTCGCTCCACACCGGCGTGTCGAAGGGCGATCCCGGCGCCGGCAACAACAGCGCCTGCTCCTCGGCGCGAAAGACCTCGAGGGGGCGCAGCTGGGTGGTGCCGTGGATCCGGGTTCCGGCGGTCTCGCGACACCAGGTCTCGGCCAGCGCCCGGCAGTGCTCGAGATCGCGGAAGGTCTCGCCGGCAAAGAAGTTGTGCTGGACGTAGTGGACGGTGCGCTCGACGCGGGGCTTGTCCGTGGGCGTGCGCACGCGCGCCGGATCGACGCTGAACCCGCGGCTCTGGGCGTATTCGAGGAACACGTCGTTGAAGCGTGGCGCGGTGTGCTCGGCCTCGACGACGATCGACTTCATGTTGTCGGGGATGACGACGGGAAAGACCCCGTTGAAGAAGCCCCAGGCGGCCTCGAAGCCCTTGATCACCTCTTCGGTGGTCTGGCGAAACGTGGGCCAGACGAAGGTGTGTCGGCTGAAGCACGCGGTGAAGATGAGACCCTGGCAGACCCGACGGCGATCCCCGTCGGGAAGAAACCCGAGTCGCCCGAAGTCCACCTGCAGCTCGACCCCCGCCGGCGGGTCGGCAACGCGCACTGTCGTCGTCGTGCGCGTGGACGTGCCGAGTCGCTCGACGCAAAAGCGCGCCAGGGTTCGGTGCGGCACGACGATCCCGTTTCGCGCGAGCAGGATGCCGATCTTGACGACGGTGAGGTCCTGGTCGACCCAGGCCTTGATGCGCGCCTCTTCTCTCAGCAGTGTCCGCCAGGCGTCACCGTGGCCGTCGGGCCGGTGTGGTCGCACGCGCTCGACCAGCTGGCCGAGCATCACGTCGGTGATTTGGTCATCACCGCCCGAACGACGTAACCCGAGGTCCTTGGCGCCTTCTAGATATCGCCGCACCGTCTTTCGATCGACGCCCACCGACTGGGCGATGGTTCGTTCTCCTGCGCCCTTCAACCAGAGCCGCAACAACTCCTTGATCTGCACCACCGATACCTCCCTGAACGCCATGGGGTCTCCTCGTCACCGACTCTGGAGACCCAGCCGAATGTCTTTTCGGCCGGTGGTGGCGGACCCTCAGGTGGTCCCATAACTGGCAACGGAGGTGGTCCCATGTGACTGGCAAAACCACCCGGTTAGTGGTCCCATGTCACTGGCAAACGACAGGAGGCGTACTC
>JAJZSX010000334.1 GCA_021849435.1 Actinomycetes bacterium
CAGCTCAACGGCCAGCGACGCGTACTCGCTCGCGTAGCCGAGTCGCTTGGGGAAGAGCACGCCGGCACCGAGACGGGCTTTGAACTCGTCGGACTGGGGTCCGGTGCCGTAGATGGGCGTGTCGATCAGGCCCGGCAGGATGCAGTTGGCACGCACCCCGATGGCGGCGAGGTCACGGGCGAGGGGCAGCGTCAGGCCGACGATGCCGCCCTTGGAGGACGAGTAGGCGACCTGGCCGATCTGGCCGTCCTCGGCCGCGACCGAGGCGGTGTTGACGATCGCGCCGCGCAGCCCGTCTACGTCGGGATCGTTGTGGCTCATCTTGGTCGCCGCGAGCCGGCAGACGTTGAAGGTCCCGATCAGGTTGATCTCGATGACCTTGCGGTAGAGGTCAAGGTCGTGGGCCGAGGCGTACTCACCGTCCTTGCCGATCGTGCGCGTCGCCCAGCCGATGCCGGCGCAGTTCACCGTCGACCACAGCGGGGCCATGGCGCTCGCCGCCTCGACGGCGGCGATGACCTGGTCGGTGTCGGTGACGTCACAGTGGGCGTAGGTGCCACCGATCTCGGCGGCGATCTCGGCGCCACGCGCGTCGTTCAGGTCCGCGACGACCACCTTCACGCCGTGCTCGGCGAGTGCCCGGGCCGTCGCCTCGCCGAGGCCCGATGCGCCCCCCGTGACGACGGCCGATGTGTTGTTTAGTTCCATGACTAGCTCCTCGAGTAACCGGACCACGCCGGTGTCCGTCTTCGAGTCAAGCAGAGATTGTCGACCCCGACGTTCAGACGCCTAGCGTGGACCCGTGGCCTCGCTCTACGACTTCGACCGCGACGGGCTCGCGGCCCTGCTCGAGGGCGAGCCCCGATTCCGCACCGACCAGCTGTGGCGGGGCCTGTGGGTCGAAGGTCGCGCGCTCGCCGACATCACTACGGTGCCCGCCGGACTTCGCGCGAGTCTGGCGTCGCGCTTCCCCTCGACCCTGACGGCCCGCGCCGACGTCTCGAGCGACCACGGCTCGACGCGCAAGTGGGTCTTCGAGCTCGCCGACGGGGCCACGATCGAGACGGTCCTCATGGTCTACGACGACCGGGTGACGGTGTGCGTGTCCAGCCAGGCCGGGTGCGCCATGGGCTGCACGTTCTGCGCCACGGGCCAGGCCGGCTTCACCCGTCAGCTCACGGTGGGCGAGGTCGTCGAGCAGGTGCTCTACGCGACCCGCGCCGCCGCGCCACGGCGGCTCTCCAACGTGGTCTTCATGGGGATGGGCGAGCCGTTGGCGAACTACCGGGTCACCGTGGAGGTCGTTCGACGACTGCACGACGCGCGCGGTCTCAGTGCGCGCCACCTGACGATCTCGACCGTCGGCGTCGTGCCGGGGATCGAGCGCCTCGCCGAGGAGGGGCTCGCGATCACCCTCGCGGTGAGCCTGCACGCGGCCAACGACGAGACCCGTGACTCGCTCGTGCCGCTCAACCGGCGCTACCCGCTCGCGCGTCTCTACGAGGCCTGCGAACGGTGGGTCGACGCGACGGGCCGACGGATTAGTTTCGAGTGGGCCCTCATCGACGGCGTCAATGACACCGACCGAGCGCGCGACGAGCTGGTGGACTTCGCGTCGGGGTTGCGCGCGCACGTGAACCTCATCCCGCTCAACCCTACGCCCGGCTACCTGGTGCGCGGCTCGACGCCCGAGCGGGTGCGCGCGTTTCGCGATGGACTGGTCGCGCGCGGGGTCAACGCGACCGTTCGCAACACCCGCGGCCGTTCGATCGACGCGGCCTGCGGCCAACTGGCCGCGGTCACCAACGCCAAGCGATCGGTGGCGATCCGTTCACGCCGTGTCGCGCCAGAAGGCCGGTCGCCAGCGCACCAGTAGCCAGGCGCCAACGATGCACGCGAGTCCGCCCGAGACGATCGAGAACTCGGTGGAGACGAGGTTCGCCACGGCACCCGACTCGAGGTCTCCGAGGCGCGGACCGCCGGTCACGACGGCGAGCTGGATCGCCGAGATGCGGCTGCGGTACTCGTCGGTGATCGCGTTCTGCAGGATCGTGTTGCGCAGCACCGTGGAGATGACGTCGGCCGCACCCGCCACCGCGAGACAGCCCAGGCCGATCGCGATCACGTGGACCGCGCCGAAGACCGCCATCGCCGCGCCCCAGAGGACCACGACGAACACGACCAGCCGCCCGCGACGGCGAACGTGGGCGATCCAGCCCGTCGCCACCGCCATGACGAGGGCGCCGACGCCCGGCGCCGCGTAGAGCAGGCCGAGCACGCGCGGCCCGCCGTGGTAGACGGTGAGCGCCACGGCCGGGAAGAGGGCGCGCGGCAGACCGAAGACCATGGCGTTCAGGTCGATCAGGTAGACGGCCTGGGCGGTTGGGTTCTCGCGCACGTAGCGGAATCCGTCGCGGATGGCGCGCAGCACCGCGACGCCGCCGTGGTCCCCGCTCGGGGGGATCGGGGCCATGAGCGAGGTGGCCGCGGCGAGCACGGCGAAGGTCCCCGCGTCGATCCAGTAGCACGAGGCGAGTCCGACCGCGGCGAGCAGCACGCCGGCGATCGCGGTGCCGATGATGGTCGCGGTGTTCACGATGACCTGGTTGATCGAGTAGGCCGCGACGAGCTCGTCACCGCCCACGAGCAGCGGGATGGTCGCGGTCCGAATGGGTCCCGCGAAGCCGCCGGCGCCGGCGGCGAGGGCCGCGAGCACGAGCAGCGCGACGAAGTGGCTCCGGGACAGGCTCGCGTTGAGCGCGAGCGCGCCGCTCAGCAGTCCGAGCACGACCGAGCTCAGCACGAAGAGGTGTCGTCGGTCGTAGCGGTCGCCGAAGGCGCCGCCCCAGAGCGAGCCGGCGATCAGCGCCGGGAGCTGGATGAGGCTCGCGATGCCCACCCAGAGACTCGAGTGGGTCTCCCGGTACACCTGGTAGGGAACGGCCACGACGGTGAGATTGCTGCCGAAGAGCGAGACCAGTTGTCCGGCCACGAGGAGGCGGAAGTCACGGTGGTGGCGTAGCGGGCCGACGTCCACCCAGAGCCGAGACATCCATTTATCGTAGGGGGCTATTGTCTCAAAGGGCCGGGCTGAAGGAGAGTTGATGATCAGTGACGAGCTTGTTCAACTGCTCACCCCCGAGGGCGAGCGGATCTCCCACCCCGAGTACGGCAGTGAGCTCGGGCGGGACGAGATCCTCGGTTTTTACCGAGACATGGTGATCGTGCGGCGGCTCTGCAACGAGTCGACGTCGCTCCAACGACAGGGCCAGTTAGCGCTGTGGGCGCCCCTGCAGGGCCAAGAGGCGGCCCAGATCGGCGCCGGCCGGGCGCTCGCGCCGATGGACTTCTCCTTCCCGAGCTACCGCGAGCACGGAGTCGCGTGGACCCGTGGAGTGCCACCGCGCGACATGCTGCGGATCTTTCGAGCGACCACGACGGGGGGCTGGGACCCCCAGCAGTACCGTCACTCGTTGCCCATGGTGGTGCTCGGCGACCAGACGCTGCACGCCGTCGGCTACGCGATGGGCATTCAGCGTGACGGCGCCGAAGAGGCGGTCATGACTTTCTTCGGCGACGGCGCCTCCAGCCAGGGTGACGTCCTCGAGTCCTTCGTGTGGGCGGCGTCCTTCAACGCCCCGGTGGTGTTCGTGCTGCAGAACAACCAGTGGGCGATCTCGGAGCCGACGTCGCTGCAGACCAAGATCCCGCTCTACCACCGCGCCCACGGCTTCGGCTTCCCCGGTGTTCGCGTCGACGGCAACGACGTCTTG
>JAJZSX010000335.1 GCA_021849435.1 Actinomycetes bacterium
GTCGTGGTGTAATTCGATGATCTCCACTCGCTCAAAGAACGGCGCTGCCGTGGCCGCGAACCGTTCAGCCAACACCGCGCCGATGGAGAAGTTGCTCGCCACGACAATGGGCGTTCGCTCGGCCAGTTCCTTGAGGACCGCTCGATCCTCCTCACTGAGTCCGGTCGCACCGACGACGAGCGCCTTGGCGTGTTGTGCGCACCAGCGCGCGGACGTGATCACCCCCTCGGGAGTCGAGAAGTCCACCACGACGTCCACCGGCGACGCGTCCACGTGTTCGAGCGTCGTGAACCACACCGCACCATCGCCGGAGGGATCCGGCGACCGGTCCACGAGCGCGACGACATCGAACTCGGGGTACAACACGAGTCCGTGGGCCATCACCTGGCCCATTCGTCCGGCGCCACCCACGATAGCGATGCCGATCACGATGGCACCCTAGCGCGTCGGCGGCGCCGTCTGGTGATTTCGAGCGCGCCGAGCCAACCGACAAGCCCCACGCCCGTACCGATGAGACCGAGCTCGATGTGCGGTGCGTGATAGTAGAAGTGGACCGTCCAGTCTCCCGGCGGCACCACAACCTGTTCGATGAGTCCCGAGCGTTCAACGTGCAGCGTGATGGTCTGGTGCGTCCTCGTGTTCTGCGCTGAGGCGCGCCAGCCCGGTATCCACTCCATCGATCGCTTGAGTACCGTCGGCGCCACGGCGTGCACGGTGACCCACGAATCGCCGTATGAGGTCACGCGAATCGCGACAACACGCGAACGTCCAGACTTGGAACCGAGCCACGCCGGCGGTCGTAGGGACGTCGCACGGAAGTACGCGACAGTGCCGATGGTTTGGGTTAATCGCCAGCCCGGCGTGGCGAGCGCTTGCTGAAAGGCCGTGGCTAGGCGGTACTCGTGCTGGGGATCACCACGGGTCACCACCTCGGCGAAGTTGAAGATGGCCCGTTCAGGTGCGCTCACCACGATGCCAGCACTCTCGCGGTGATACGACGAGAAGTCAAACGTAAGCGACGCGGCACCTGTAGCGCTCAGCACCGGACCAACGCGGTGCCCCGCGTGGTCCAGTAGTTGGACCGAGACCGTCCCGGTCGAGATGCGACGATGGTTCACACTGGCGAGATTGATAGTTCGCACGGGCAGCAACTGGCCAAAGAAGCGTTCCGTGCGCACCGCGGGCCGCAGGGGCAGGCACGCCTTCGGATTCGGCATCGGCCCGGTGACGGGAGTCGCCAACTTGTCCGAGGAGACGACCACCGTCTCCAGGCGCAGCTGACGAAAGGTGCCGTCGGCCAATTGACACGGGTCGAGCGAGAACATCGGGTGCGTTGCGGTCACGTTGCCATAGAGCGCGTTCACGAGTGAGCCGTACCCCTGGACGCTCGCGAGGCCCGTGAAGACGTTGACGTTGGGCGCACCCAGCGTCTCGTACAAGCCCTGATGCGCACCGGATGGATCGATCAGGGCGAAGCGACCGGCACTACCAAGGTGCGCGGCGGCCGCGGTAGGGCTCGGCATCGGTGACGATCGTCCCCCGACGAGCCCCGTGGTGGTGAAGGCGAAGAAGAGGAGTGCGTCGACCGCGACGAGGACGTGCAGCCAGCGCATCCTCGTCGGGCGCGAACGACACCATCGGATCACGAACACCAGCCCGGCGGCGACGAGAAGATGGGCCACCAGCGTCGGACGCTGGTAGTGAACGAGTGCGGAAGCGGATGCGGACACACCGAGCCACCGCAGGATGGGCTCGCCGTCGATGAGCAGCGCGCCACTCAAGGCGACGACCGCGAGCGCTGGCGCTAAGGCCAGCCACGTTCGCAGCCCCCTCGAGCTGCGCACGTCGCTCGTCTCGTGGCGGAACTCGTCCAACCACCAGCCGAGCAGGACCAGCACGGCCAGATCGACGAGGATGATGTTGCGACTCTGCAGTCGCGTACTACCGAAGAGTGGGATCGCGCGAAACAGGTGTCCGATCGGCGTGTACGAGCCCCAGGTCGCGAAGAGCCCCACCACCCCAATCACGAGGAACGGCACGAAGGGTCGCTCGGACTCGCGCCAGCCGTGGCGGGTCGCGCGTAGAACGAAGGCAACCGTCGCGATCAATGCCGCAACACCGACGTAGCCGGTGATCTCAGGCAGGTTGTAGTGCGTGAAGAAGGCGGGCTGGTTGGCGACCCCGTTACCGCCGAGGAGGTCGGGAATGAGCAGCAGACTCGTCCAGCGCAGGGGCAGTGAGCCGGCGCCGAAGAACTGATACCCGAGCCCGGTGCGTTGGGAGATGTTGATGAAAGACCAACCCGGAAGGAGTTGTGCTAACCCGATGAGCGCCCCCCACGCGATCCCCACCGCGTTGGCGACCACGAATTCGATGCGTCGAGGCCATGAGGGCACCGGTCTCGCCCGCGGCGCGAGCACACTGAAGATGATGAGCACAGCGCCGAGCAACTCCATATCCGCGATCGCCCGTGGTTCACCCGACAGCGAGGTCAAGGCCCACAGGGCGGTGATGGCGAGCACTGACGGTACGGCCGAAGCCACCCGTTCGCGCAGCTCCACGCCGTGTGCCCACCCGCTCACGGTCCGTTCGAGCGACGCGATCGCCAAGACGTACCACGGTAGGAGCGCGAATCCCTGCACCACGCCAAGGTGGACCAGTTGGCCGTTCATGGCTCCAGTGAGTGAATACAGCACGGCCGGCACGACGGCCGACGAGGTGCTGACGCGGTACCACCGCAGCAGGGCGAAGAGCCCGATCCCCGCGGCCGCGTAGACCACGACCAGGTTGACGACCCACATCAGGATTGGCGCGGGGATCACGAAGAGCAGGGTCAGGGGGAAGAATGAACCCGCGTTCATGCCCCCGAGTAATGGCGTCCCGGAATTGGCTAGGACGTTAAGCAGCGGGAGATGACCACTGCGCAGTTGTTCCCCGGTCAGTACCCGCAGGGGGAAGTTCTGGATCAAGTTGTCCTGAGCGATGGCCGGATGACCGAACAGGGCGGGAAGCCCGAAGATCACGGCGGGTAGGACGACCAGTACGAAAATGGCCCAACGGTCGCTGCGCCCAAGCGGGCGCCACCAGGGCGCGAACGCGGACTCGCCCGCCATCAGCAATGAGCCGATGGCGGGCGAGTACCAACCGTCACGAGTGAACCGAAGCTCACCAAGGACCTAGCGTCGACGCGAGCGAGGACCCCGGCGGCTGGCGCTGCCGTCGCTTTCAGCGAATGAGGTGTCGCTGGGACCGAGGTCGCCGATCTCATTGGCCAACTCCGCTTCGAATGAAGCCTCGAAGGAGGAGACGGCGGGTCGAGAACCCTGCGCGCTGCGATCATTGCGGTCACCGCGGTCACCACGGTCGTTGCGGTCCCCTCGGTCGCTACGCTCACCGCGCTCACCGCCGTGACCGCGGTCGTTACGGTCGCGCTGCGGGCGAGAGCGGGGGGCGTCGTCACCGGCGTCAGTGGCCATGTCGGCGTACTCGCCGGCCAGTGACAGTGACACCTTGCCCTGCGGGTCGATGTCGTCGACACGCACGTCGATCGCCTGACCGAGCTCGAGGACGTCTTCGACCTGACCGATCCGCTTGCCACCGTTGAGCGGCGACATCTTGGAGATGTGCAACAGACCGTCGCGTCCAGGCATGAGACTGACGAACGCACCGAACTTCGCGATGTTCACGACTCGTCCGGCGTACGTCGCACCGACTTCGGCCGTCGGGGGGTCAAGGATGAGCGCGATACGCCGACGGGCTT
>JAJZSX010000336.1 GCA_021849435.1 Actinomycetes bacterium
TTCACGGTGACACCATGCTGGTCACCGCGATCACGCTGCTCGAGCGCAAGTGGCCCTACCTCATCCAAGGTGACGCGATCGTGCGCGTGCACGTGGGTCGCAGCGACGACACGCGCTTTCGCGCGCTTTCCGACGAGCAGCTCGTCGAGCGCGTGGCGCGCGAGCTCGCGACGATCCTGGGCTCCTTGCCCACACCGACTGAGGCCCTGGTGCGCCGCTTCGACGACGCGCTGCCCCAGTACCTTGTCGGCCACGGCTCCCTCGTCGTCGCGGCCAAGGCCGCCGCTGCTTCCCGACACCTGGCCCTGGCGGGCAACGCCTACGACGGAGTGGGCATCCCGGCGTGCATCGGCTCCGGGCGAAGTGCGGCACGACAAGTACTGGGCACACTCGATTGATCCTCTGACTCGAGAATCGTGAAGCCAGCGCAACAGAGATGAAATCTTCGAAACGTCATCGTGAGCGCGACAAGAATCGCACGTACCATTCCTACGGCTCGACCGGAGGAGAGAGGTGGGGGACGCCATTGGACCGGAGCGGCGCAATCGCGACGCCACGACCGACGGGCTAGTCATCGCGAACGACGCCGGCGCGATCATTCACGTCAACGACCAGTTCACGCGGATCACCGGGCACCGCAGCACAAGTCTCATTGGTCAAACGGTGGACTCGGTCTTGCCCCAATGGCGCCGGGACACCGTGGACGGCCATCATTCGACCACTCGATCCGATGTCCGATCATCACGGTGTCACCCAACAACAGTCATGAAGGCTGACGGCAGCGCTCTGACCGTATGCACTTCCACGACACGGTTCGTCCAGGAACGTCGTGGCGCGTTCGCGATCGTGGTTCGCGACCTTCCGCCCGTTACGGTTTCAGAGGTCCTTCAATCGGACATTGAGAGTCACTTCCGTCTCGCCTTTGAAGACATCATGGCTCCGATGATGTTCCATGACCTCGAGCACCGCATCATCGCGGTCAACACCGCCTTCTGTCAAATGGTCGGGCGCGAACGCGATGAGCTCCTGGGACGCGATTCAACATCCTTCACCCACCCGGCCGATCTCGAGATCACCGGTGACATACACCGACTCTTGACCTCAGGGGAATTACAGCAAGCTCGGTACGTCAAGCGCTACGTACACCGTGATGGCCGCACCATCGTGGTCGACGTGCTGAAGTCGCCTGCGCGTGACGAGTATGGCAAGACGTTGTACTACGTCATATCGCAGCGTGATATCACCGAGGAACGCCTGCTCGTTGAACAACTCTCCCATCAAGCACTGCATGACCCCCTCACGGGCCTGGCCAATCGAGCTCTCTTCGAAGATCGCTTGGCCAACGCGCACGCGCGTTCTGTGCGATCTCGAGGAGCGGGGGCGGTCATGCTCATAGATCTGGACGATTTCAAGAACGTCAACGACACGTACGGACACCTCATTGGCGATCAACTTCTCGTCGCCCTCTCAGCGAGACTCTCGACGATCACTCGCGCGGGTGACACACTTTGCCGCTTCGGCGGAGACGAGTTTCTTTATCTTACCGACAGCCTTTCTACGACCCACGACGCCGACCTGGTCGCAACCCGGCTGCTCGAAGTATTCGACGAACCCT
The DNA here is from genome assembly GCA_021849435.1 of Actinomycetes bacterium. Next base: position 1,616 of record JAJZSX010000336.1, read on the forward strand.
TCGTGATCTCCGGACTGCACATCGAGCAGCACGCCAGTATCGGCGTCGCACTGTGGGACGCCACGGCCGCGGACCCCTCTGAATGCCTACGCGACGCCGACGTCGCGCTCTATGAGGCCAAACGGCTGGGTAAGCGCCGTCAGGTGGTCTTCACGACCTCAATGCGCCAGCGTTCGGTCGATCGATTCGCGCTCCAGCGCGATCTCAAGGGCGCGCTGCGCACGAACGCACTAGAGATGCACTATCAGCCCATCGTTGATCTGACGACAGCCGAGGTTGTCGGCTTCGAATCTCTCATGCGTTGGCACGACCCGGAGCGTGGATGGGTATCCCCAGCGACCTTCATCCCTCTTGCCGAAGAGAGCGGGCTCATCCTCGAATTGGGGCGCCTGGCCTTGCGCAAGGTCAGCACCGTCATAGAGTCCTGGCGCCCCCACTACACCCATCACGCCCCGCCGTTCATCACGATCAACCTGTCGGCGCGTCAGTTTCACGATCCGCGCCTCATCGACGATGTACGCATGTCTCTTGAGCGGGGCGTCTTCCGTGCGGATGACCTGATTCTCGAGATCACGGAGAGTACCGCCCTCGACAACGTCGATGAAACCATGACGATCATCGCCGGACTTCACGAATTGGGCGTCGGAATCGCCCTCGACGACTTCGGCACTGGTTACTCTTCGCTGTCCTACCTGGCACAACTCCAGCCTCGGATCATCAAGATCGATCAGTCGTTCCTCGGCGCGAATCCCGACGACAGCCGACGCGACACCCTTCTGGCCGCGATTATCTCACTGGGCCACCGCCTTGACATGACGGTGCTCGCCGAGGGCATCGAGACGCCAAGCCAACTCCAACGTCTGCGCGAACTCGGCTGCGAGCTCGGGCAGGGCCACCTGTTCTCTCGCGCCGTCACCGCGGACGCGATTCTAAACGCCATGAACCAGGAACATTGGCTGTCCGAGACTCCAGGCCTGCAGTACCAACCCCGCTTGTTGTTGACCTCAACAACCCGCCTGGGCGCTGCGAAGCCACGCCAATCACACAACGGCATCTCGTCAAACATCGCCTCCGAGGGTCGATAGAACTCACCTCTTCTGAACGGATCACTACCGCTGACACGTCGAGCTGTCGATATGGCGAAGCGCGAGACTGATGGCGCCTGAGGTAAACGGGGGCAGCGGACCAAGAGTATGGTGCGCAACGTGAAGTTCGCCAACTGGGGCTAGGGCGGACCTCACTGGTAGTACCCGGAGTGAATGTAGATGCACGGCACGCCCTCGGCGACATACATCGCGTGATTCTTTGGGTCGTCGTCGAGGGCCAGGCGCACGTCGAGTCCGTGCGCGGTGAGGTCCCTCACCGCCGCTCGCTTGAAGTCGTCCACGCCCGAGTAGTCCCCGTACTCGCGCATGATAAGCAGGTCCCAGCGCAGCGAGTAGCGCTCCAGCCAGGCCAGCGTGTGAGGCCGCACCCGCCGGGGCCGCCCGGTCAGCAACACGATGGCGAGGTCGTCGTCGAGCAGCTCGAGGAGCCGCTCAATCTCGGCAATGACGGGATCGTCGCCGCAGGCGTCGAAGAAGCTGCGCCAGTCGCCCCAGTCGAGGTAGTGCTGGCGCCCGGCGGCGTCGGCCAACACGCCGTCGATGTCAAAGATAACTGCCGGGCCGCGTCGCGCACCGTCGCGCCAGTACCAGTTCTCGCCGAGTTCGTCGTCAGTCATCGGCGGCTCTCCACTCCAGCCACATCTGAGAGACTAGGCGCCGTGGGAACGAGCGAACGTCTGACGGTGCCGATCCCCTTCGGACACCACGTCTATGTCGTGAGCGATCTGTCGATCTCACCCGACTCACGCCCCGAGAGCCGCCCGCTGCGCGAGTTCGTCGACCTGCTGGGCGACATCGACGACGCGGCCGTCGTCGTCATCGCCGGCAACCTCTTCGAGCCGGGTAACGCCGATCCCGCGGCCTACGTGGCCGCGACGTGGGAGCGCCTGGGCGCGCTCGCCGAAGCCCTGCGCGACTTCGCCGCAGCCGACGAGCACCAGCTCTACGTCCTGCCCGGCAGCCACGACGCCAGCTTCCTCGACCACCCCGCGGTAGAGCGCTCGCTTCGAGCGCTCGGGGTGACACTGGC
>JAJZSX010000337.1 GCA_021849435.1 Actinomycetes bacterium
GCTAGTAACGGGCTGACGGCGCGTGAATTTGCGAGAGAATGCCTCAATGTCCTCGTTCGTCCAGCACTACGGCTACTTCGCGCTGTTCCTCCTCGCCATCGCCGAGTCGGCCCTCATCCCGATCCCTTCGGAGGTGACCTTCGGCTTCGCGGGCGCCCTGGCCACGACCGCCGTCACGGGCCACGCGCAGTTCTCGATCCTCGGCATCGTGGTGGTGGGGGTGGTCGGCTCGCTGATCGGCTCGGTCATCGCCTACGAGGTCGGGCGCACCGTCGGCCGGGCGATCGTCGACCGCTGGGGCAAGTGGATCCTGCTCACCCACGGCGACCTCGACGCCGCCGAGCGCTGGTTCGCCCGCTACGGCGCCGCCTCGGTCTTGATCGGCCGCGTGCTGCCGGTCGTGCGCACGGTGATCTCGCTGCCCGCGGGCGTGGCGGAGATGAAGCGCGGACCCTTCGCCATCCTCACGGTCATCGGCTCGGCGATCTGGATCGGGCTCCTGACGGGGCTCGGCTACGCGGCCGGGTCGAACTGGACTCGCGTCAGCCACGACTTTCACCTCTTGCAGACCCCGACGATCATCATCATCGTCCTGCTGCTCGCCTGGGGCTTCTGGCACCGGGTGCGGGCCGTGCGCCGCTACCACGCGGGTAGCTCGAGCAACCGCGGCCGCCACGCGAAGTAGTCGGTCGTCTCGTGGGCGGTGACCCGAGGTCGGTCCGGCGCGTCCGGTAACCTTCCTTCACGATGAGGCACGTTCGCGCCGCGACCCGCACGATCGTGGCCGCGGCCACGTTGGCGGGGACAGTCGTCGCTCTGGCGGGCTCCTCGAGCGCGGCGAGCGGGTATCTCACGTCGATCGGCGAGTGGCAGACGATCGCCCCGAGCGGCAACGCCCTTGGCCTCGCGGTCGACAACGGCGGCAACCTGCTGAGCTTCGCCCAGCCCGGCCAGCTCGACCTGTACGCCCGCTCCGCGCTCTCCACGGCGATGGCCGGCGTGCCGTCTTCGGGCCCGACGCGCAAGCTCGCGATCGTGAACGCCGACGTGCGCAGCGTCGCGGGCATCGCCGTCACCGACTCGGGGACGATCTTCTTTGACACCGGGTCCTCGAGCACGATCTGGGTCCTCGTGCCCTCGACGCACACCCTCACCGGGCTCGCGCTGTCCTCGGCGCCCACCACCGGGTTCTCGGGCCTCGCGCTGTCGGCGGACCAGCGCTACCTCTACGCGGCCAACCAGCGCACCGCCAAGGTCTACCGGATCAACCTCTCGAGCATGCAGGTCACGACGGCCTTCGACGCATCGGGCGACTCGCTCCAGGGGATGGCCCTGGACGTCGTGGGCAACCTCGACGTCGTCGGCCAGAGCGGGGCGGTGTACTCGGTCGCAGCGAGCGCGCTCGCGGCCGGGGTGACCGCGACGCTCGGTCGGGGCGCCACGGTGATCGCCTATCTCGGCGCGCACGCGAACCCCGCGGGACTCGCCGTGGACGGCGCGAGCAACGTCTACGTGTCCTCGTGCTCGTCGTCCTCGATGCCCCACCTGGCGATCGGGGTGATCACGAGCGCGGCCGCGGCGCACGCGCGCGCGATCGGCGCCCCGGCGACGAGCGGCAACGGCGGACTCGTCACCATCGCGAGCACCCGGGCCGAGCCCTCGTTCACGTGCATCGAACCCCTCACCGTCGCCGACGGCGTGCTCTACGCGGGGGACTGGCACAACGCCAAGATCTGGGGTCTGCCGCTTCGCGACCTCGGACGCCTCGTCAACCGGGCGCCGTCGGCGGCGGGGCGCGTGCAGCTGACGCGCACGGCGACGACCCTGCTCGCGACCTGGCCGTCCGTGCCCAACGCGATCGACTACGTCTGCACGCTCATGGCGAGCGCCGCGGTGCCGACGTCCTTTCGCGAGACCACGGTCTCGACGGCGTGCTGGTTCGGCGGGCTCACCACGACCCAGCGTTTCGGCGTGCGCGTCGTCGCCAACGGCGCCTCGAGCGAGGTCGTCGGCTACGCCCCGGCGCCGCCCATGGCCACGATCACGTGCTCGCGCGGCACGACCATCCGGCGCGTCGAGTCCTACGCGCCACGGTGCCCGGCGGGCTACTCGCGCGTGCGCTGACGCCGTCGCGGCCGCGAGGTCACAGCGGCGTCACGTAGGCGCCCGAGATCCCGCCGTCGACGAGGAAGGTCGAGGCCGTCACGAAGGACGCGTCGTCCGAGGCGAGGAAGAGCACGGCGCTGGCGATCTCCTCGGGCTCGGCGAAGCGGCCCAGGGGCACGTGGACCAGGCGCCGCGCGGCGCGCTCGGGGTCCTTGGCGAAGAGCTCCTGGAGCAGCGGCGTGTTGACCGGTCCGGGGCACAGGGCGTTCACCCGCACGCCCTCGCGCGCGAACTGCACCGCGAGCTCGCGACTCATCGAGAGCACGCCGCCCTTGGAGGCGCTGTAGGAGATCTGCGAGGTCGCCGAGCCCATCACCGCGACGAAGGAGGCGGTGTTGATAACCGATCCGCCGCCGCGCTCGAGCAGGTGGGGGATCCCGTAGCGACAGCACAGGTAGACCGAGGTCAGGTTGATGTCTTGGACCTTGCGCCAGGCCGCCAGGTCGGTCGTGAGGATCGAGTCGTCCTCGGGCGGGGAGATCCCGGCGTTGTTAAAGAGCACGTCGATGCCCCCGTAGGTGGCCTTGGTCGTCTCATAGAGCGCCTTCACGCTGTCCTCGTCGGCCACGTCCACGGCCACGAACAGCCCGCCGATCGCCTCGGCGAGCGCCGCACCGTTGACCGCGTCCAGGTCCGCGACCACCACGTGGGCGCCCTCAGCGGCGAAGCGGCGCGCCGTCGCGCGACCGATGCCGCTCGCCGCCCCGGTGATCACCGCAACCTTGTTGTCCAGTCGTCCCATCAGTCCTCCGTTGCAATAAAGACGTTCTTCTCTTCACTAAAGCTCTTGAGCGCGTCGGGTCCCAGCTCGCGGCCGAGGCCGGACTGCTTGAAGCCGCCAAAGGGCGTCGAGTAGCGCACCGACGAGTTCGAGTTGACCGACAGGGTGCCGGTCTCGATGCCGCGCGCCACGCGCAGCGCCCGACCCACGTCGCGCGTCCAGATCGAGCCAGAGAGGCCGAAGGGCCCGTCGTTGGCGAGGCCGATCGCCTCGGCCTCGTCGGCGAAGGGCACCACCGAGACGACGGGACCGAAGATCTCCTCGCGGTAGGCCGGGCTCGTCAGGTCGGTCGTGGCGAGCACCGTCGGGGCGAACCAGTAGCCCGGACCCTCGGGCTTGGTGCCGCGGAAGGCGACGGTCGCCTCGTCGATGAAGCCCGCGACCGTCTCGCACTGGGCCGCGCTGATGAGCGGTCCCATCTCGGCCTCGTCGCGGCTCGGGTCCATGACCTTGACCTTCTTCACCGCCACCTCGAAGAGCTCCATGAAGCGCTCGTAGGCCGAGGCCTGCACGAAGATGCGCGAGCGCGCACAGCAGTCCTGGCCCGCGTTGTCGAACACCGCGTAGGGGGCCATGGCCGCGGCCTTCTCGAGGTCGGCGTCGGCGAAGATCACGTTGGCGCTCTTGCCGCCGAGCTCCAGGGTCAGTCGCTTCATGCCCTGCGCGCAGCCTTCCATCACGCGCTGGCCCACGGCGTTTGATCCCGTGAAGCAGATCTTTCGCACGTCGGGGTGGCTGATGAGCCGGTCGCCCACCGTGGCGCCCTCGCCGGTGACGACCGTGAAGACGCCCTCGGGC
>JAJZSX010000338.1 GCA_021849435.1 Actinomycetes bacterium
GTCACGCAGCAGTTCAGCGAACTGGCCGGCGAGCTTCTTGTCAACGCCCGCGACGTAGAGGGCGAGTTCGTCGATGACGACGACGTGAAAGCGCATGGTGCCGTCACGGGGCACTTTGCGTAACCCTCTTACCAGGAGTTCTCGGTAACGCGAGTTCATTTCGTCGCGTAGTTGTTCAAGTGCCGTAATCGCGAGTTCAAGGTTGGGACCCACGAAGCTACGAGCGCATTCATCCCACGGAGCGAGCTCAACCAGCTTGCCGTCAAAGAGCCAGAGGTCGACGTTGGGATCCAGCGCGCAGGCCGCCACGAGTATGGACAGCGCGGCCGACTTTCCCGAACCCGGCGCTCCGCCCCCGAGGACGTTCTGTTCGATTAACGACAGAAGGGTCAATACACCCTCTTCATTAGGACCAAGCGGAATCGGCTCGCGGATGTCAAAGCTGTCCCGGTCGAGGAATGGGCACGGCAACGTGCCCGAACCGAACGGGTCACGACGAATCACCGTGAGCGTCACGAGGTTCTTGTTCGCCGAGTCGGCCCCGACCCGCACCTCGAAGGCTTTGAGCGTGGACACGAGAGAGTCCGTGGCAAGCGTGACATCGTTGACAGAGGTACCTGGTCCGAGTTTCAAGACCACCTCGTCGCCGAACTCGGTCGGCCGTACCTTCTTGATCCGCGGTGGTCGTTCGCGTAGGATGCCGCGTTCGTGGGTCATCGCCCGATACACCTTGCGGCGTACCTCGGCGACGCGCCAACTACGCACTATCAATCGCCGAATGGGTTGAACTACTGCACCAACTGCGATGAGTAGCACAACCGCGATGATCGCCAGCGTCCGCCCGAACCTGAAGTAGTCAAACGCCAAAAGTGCACTCGGCGTACCGAGCAACACCGCGTTCACCCACCAGTCTCGGATGAGTTCGCTTCCAACCTCCCACCCAGTCTTCTCAATCGCATTCAACGGTGCCTTCCGTGGCTGAGTCGTCATGATGATCTCCTTTGAATAACGGGCTCCGAGAGCGTGAACCCCCGGAGCCCGTTCTGATATTGGTTAGGCCGTGACTGACGTCGACGGCTTGGCTGGGACAGCTGCGCTAGTGGCTTCGGCGAGTTCGACCGATCGAGCTAGGAAATTCGTGCCGTGTCGTCCGGGCATTTCCCAATTCGAAATTACGAGATCAACAATCTTTAACAATGCGCCCGAGGTGATGGCCTTGGGGAATTGCGTGGACTTGACCGTGATAATCTCTTGCTCACCGTCGCCAATAGCGACGACTGAGAGGCTGAGGATTCCTTTACCGTCGGGATCCAATTTGGGTTCCTTCGAATGAAAATCCTTGACAACCTCCGGCTCTTCGCTGAGCGCCATGAAACCCAGCCTCTCGGTGTTGATGGGGTATTTCAAATTGCCTCTTCTCCAATCGCTCCGAGATGGGAGCACTTCAATCAACACGATTTGTATTGACCAATGAATCCTAAATATGCCTGTGGATCAGGTGAAATGAATCGTAAAATTTTACGATTCTCGCCATGACGCTGGACAAGTGATGAACCATGTGCTATGGGAAACCCCTCGAGCTGAGACGGAGACCAGTCGACGAGGAACTTGATGGCGGGGCTCGCCCGAGATGAACTATTCACCACTGCGTCAGCCGCAAATATGCCGCTGCAACTCGACCAATTGCTGGTTAGGTGGGCGTTCTTGACGCGGCGTACTGATTTTCAATCTCTTCAAGTAGTGCGAGGGCCATGACCCGATTGGGAAGTTCCTCCGGCGCGCGCGTCGCGACTTTTAACAGATCGTCGACCGCCTTGGCTGGTTCCTTAGTGAGTAAGTGTGCACGTGCAACATCCACGAAGAAGTGGGCGTGCTGGGCTGGCGAAAGACGACTCCCGAACTCTGCGATCTTCGCCGCCTTTTCTCCCGCCTCTTTGAGCGCTCGCTGACCGTCACCCAGTCGTACGTAGATCGTCACGGCGTGTAGGCGAACGTTGATCTGATCCGGCGTCGTGTCGGTCACCGTTCGACACTCGACCGACATTCTCGCCAGGTGAATGGCAATGCGCAGCGCCCTCTCGGCTTCTTGTTTTTGGCTACCGCTGGCTTCGAGTTCACCTAGTGCCAGTACACCCGATACCATCGCAGAAAGCAGCCTTGGATCAGCCGAAATCGAAGCGGCGTTCACCTGATCTCGAATGGGCTGCAAGACGAATCGGGCCTCAACCGTGTCTCCGGAGTCAAACAGGGCGCGAGCCATGCACACCCGAGCTTCGAGTATCAAGTACGACTCGTCGCCTTGCTCTGCGACATGAATAGCTCGGTCCGCTATGAGTAGGGCGGCACCACAGTCGCCAGCCTTTGTCAATACTGAAGAGGCAACCTGGTAAACGTTGACGAGATATTTTAGAAGTTCCGGCCGCACGCTATCTCGGGCGGAACTCGTAGCCGTTTCCAGATCCGGAATCAATCGAACTAGTACATCCACGAGTTTCTCGTACGATGACAAGTCTGCGAATGTCAAGGCGTCGCTCGTCAACTCTTTGAACTTGTCCAGAGCATGCTCTAAGACTCGCGCCGAAAAATCCGTTTCGATGCCAGAGGTGGACACTGCTGACGAGGAGCGGGCGAACACGACCCCCCGTAACTGGTCCATGGATGGCCGGTACGAGATGCGAATAGTTGTCGTTTGGCCAATAACGACATCAAGCAGTCTGCCTTTGCGCACGTCGAGCGCCATTTCGATGCGTCGCAGTTTCCGCACGTCGCGCACGCCTCTTCCTCGTTCCGCCTTGGTGAGAAGGCTGACTGAGACGTCGGCATCACGAGCGAGGTCTTGCTGCGTCCAACCCGTTGTCCCCTGTCGCTTAGTTGAGTCCCAACGAGTGGTGTACGAACCAGTGAGCTGAATCAGGGTCCACCAAAAACGACGTTCATCGCGTCAATCTCAAGATGCAGTTACGACACAACAACTTGAGGAGAGACACGATGAACGTCCCAACCACTATCGACGCTGGCGCCTGGCTTAGCAAGTACCTGGAGGGTGCCGACGGCGACACCGACATGGTGCGGTCCATGCTCGGGGCCTTCGCCGATGCCGTCATGAGTGCCCAGGCTTCCATGCAGTGCAACGCCGCCTACAACGAGCGCACCAGCGATCGAGAGAACTCGCGCAACGGCTACCGCACCCGACCCTGGGACACGCGAGTCGGCACGATCGAGCTCAACGTGCCCAAGCTGCGCCGGGGGGTCTACAACCCTGAGGTGCTCTTGAACCCGCGCCGACGCGCCGAGCAGGCGCTGGTGGCGGTGATCTGCCAGGCCTACGTCGAGGGGGTCTCCACGCGACGCGTCGACGACCTCGTCAGGGCCATGGGCATCGACGGGATGAGTAAGTCCGAGGTCTCGCGCCTGGCCGGTGAGCTCGACACCGTCGTTACCCAGTTCAGGGAACGACCCCTCGACCGTGGTCCCTACCGCTACCTGTGGATCGACGCGCTGACCCAGCGGGTGCGAGAGGGCGGCCGGGTCGTGAACGTCGCCGCGGTGATCGCGACCGCGGTCAACAACGAAGGGACGCGCGAGATCATTGGCTTTGATATCACCACCACCGAGGACACCGCCGCCTGGACGGCCTTCCTGCGCTCGCTCGTCGCCCGGGGACTCAGCGGGGTCGAACTCGTCATCTCTGACGCGCACGGCGGGATCAACGCCGCCATCGCC
>JAJZSX010000339.1 GCA_021849435.1 Actinomycetes bacterium
GAACTTCGTATCCAACGTCACCGACATCGACGACAACATCATCAACCGCGCGGCCCGCGAAGAGTCGACCGAGGAAGCAGTAGCCGCCCACTATGAAGGCGAGTGGTGGCGCGCGCTCGAGGCCCTCGGGGTCGCTCCGCCGAGTCACACCCCTCACGCGACGGCCTACGTCGTTCAAATGGTGGCGGCGATTTCGGCCCTGATCGAGCGCGACGTCGCCTACAGCACCGACGACGGCGTCTACTTCGACGTGAGCCACGTCGAGGACTACGGGCGCCTCTCGGGCCAGGTCCTCGAGAGTCTGAGGAGCGGCGCGCGCGTCGAGGCCAACGAGGCCAAGCGTTCGCCCCTCGACTTCGCCCTCTGGAAGAAGGCGAAGGCCGGCGAGCCCACTTGGGACGCCCCCTTTGGCGCGGGTCGTCCCGGCTGGCACACTGAGTGCGTCGTGATGTCCCTTGAACTCCTCGGCGAGAGTTTTGACCTGCACTGCGGGGGGCTCGACCTCAAGTTCCCTCACCACGAGAACGAGCGCGCCCAGGCGAGCGCCCTCGGGCGGCCCTTCGCTCGGCACTGGGGACACCACGGCTGGGTGATGGTGGGCGAGGAGAAGATGAGCAAGTCTCTCGGCAACTTCACGTCCCTGACCGATCTGCTGGCCACGACCGACCCGCGCGCCTACCGATTGCTCGTGCTGCGCTCGCACTACCGCTCGCCCTTGGAGGTCACCCCTGAGACGATCGCCGACGCGGAGCGGTCCTTAGAGCGCCTCGACGCCCTGGCGCGGCGCTTCGCTCTGGCGCCGCTCGCCGGTGATCATTTGGAGCTCGCGAGCGACCACGATTTCTCTGGCCCGGCCGGTCAGCTGCGCGGGCGCATCGCGGCCGCCATCGAGGACGACCTCGACACGCCCCAAGCCGTCGCCAAGCTCTTTGACGCGACCAGCCAGGCCAACGTGATGGCCGATCGGGGCGATCCGCGCGGGGCGGCCCAGCTGGCGCGGGCCATCGGGGCACTCTTTGGCGCCATGGGACTTCGCCTGCACACGAGCGACGACGAGGTCGATGAGACCAGCGCGGATCTGTTGGCTAAACGCGAGGCGGCGCGCTCGGTGGGCGACTATTCCGAGGCTGATCGATTGCGCGATGTGTTGGCGGGACACGGCTGGCTTATCGAGGATACGCCGGCTGGCAGCGTGCTGAGGCGGGCCTAATTTTGCACTTGGCAGCGTTCCCTTGTTGGGATAACGTGGCCGGTGAGGTTGCCGTAGTGGTTCCCTCCGGTACCGGGAAGCCGGACCAAAGAAACAAGGAGGCCCGCTGTGGCTGTAGGGACCGTGAAATGGTTCAACGACGAAAAGGGCTGGGGATTCATCGCCGTCGAGGGCCAGCCTGACGTCTTCGTTCACTACTCCGAGATCCAGGGCGACGGACGTCGTACCCTGGTCGAGGGGCAGAGCGTCGAATTCGACATCGAGCCTGGCGACCGCGGGCCGCTCGCCAAGCGCGTGCAGTTGAGCTAGCCGCTCGTAAACGGCCGCCGCCTTCGGGTGGCGGCCGTTTTTTTATTGCCCGGTGTGATCTAGGGTGGGAAGTGGTTACTGAGTGGTAACAAGAGGTCAGGAGCGGTAATGGCGGAGTTCTCGATGGAGTTGAACGCGGACCAGGAGACTCTGCGCGATTGGGTGCACGGTTTCGCCGAGGGCGTGCTGCGCCCGGCTGCTTCCGAGTGGGACGAACGCGAAGAGACCCCCTGGCCGATCATTGAAGAGGCGGCCAACCTCGGGATCTACAGCCTCGACTTCCTCGCCAATGCCTTCGCCGACCGGACGGGGCTCTCCATGGTGATCGCCCTCGAAGAGCTCGCCTGGGGTGACGCCGGGCTCTGCATGTCGATCATGGGCTCGACGCTCGCCGTCGCGGGCATCATGGCCAACGGCACCTCGGAGCAGCAGATGGAGTGGATTCCCCAGTGCTTCGGCACGCCGGGAGCCCTCAAACTCGCCGCCTTCGCGGTTACCGAGCCCGACGCCGGCAGTGACGTTTCGAGCCTGCGCACACGCGCGCTCTACGACGAGGCCAGCGACGAGTGGGTTTTGAACGGAACCAAGACCTGGATCACTAACGGCGGCATCGCCAACCTGCACGTGGTGGTGGCCTCCGTCGACCCCGCCCTGGGCAGTCGCGGCCAGGCGTCCTTCATCGTGCCCGAGGGCACCCCCGGGATCCGCATGGGCCAGAAGTTCAAGAAGATGGGCATTCGCGCGAGCCATACCGCCGAGGTCGTCTTGGAGGACTGCCGGGTGCCCGGCGCCTGCCTGCTCGGGGGCAAGGAGAAGCTTGACGAGAAACTCGCGCGCGCCCGCGAGGGCCAACGCTCTTCGGGCCAGGCCGCGATGGCGACCTTCGAGGCCACCCGGCCCGCGGTCGGAGCCCAGGCGCTCGGCATCGCGCGCGCGGCCTACGAGTACGCGCTCGACTACGCCAAAGAGCGCCGTCAGTTCGGCCGGGCGATCATCGAGAACCAGGGGATCGCCTTCAAGCTCGCCGACATGAAGACGCGCGTCGACGCGTCGCGCCTACTGGTGTGGCGCGCGGCCTGGATGGCGGCCAACCGCAAGCCCTTTACGAGCGGCGAAGGCTCGATGTCCAAGCTCTACGCCAGTGAGACCGCGGTCAAGGTCACCGAAGAGGCGATCCAGATCCTCGGGGGCTACGGCTACGTGCGTGAGTATCCGGTCGAACGTTGGCACCGCGACTCCAAGATCTACACCATATTTGAAGGGACTTCGGAGATCCAACGGCTCATCATTGCGCGCGCCATCTCAGGGGTTCACATCAGGTAGTACGAGCCGCATGTGAGCAGGCCCTCGCGTTTCAAGGCGGCTGGAAGTCATTGCTAGCAATGATTCGGTCCAGGTTCCCCGGAGACTCCATACCTTGGAAGAGGATGGAGCATGGCAAAGGGCAAATCCAGACAGAAGTTGATTCGTGATGTCGAGCTTCCGACACCAATATCTGATAATCTGATTTCGTGACAGAAATTAGTGCCACCAACGCAGCACGAAACTTCGCCGAACTGCTAGACGCCGTTGAGCACAAGGGGGAGAGGATCACGATCGTTCGCCGTGGCCGGGCCGTGGCCCACATCGAGCCTGTTCCTCATGGCCTCGGGTCGGATGTGAAGTCCCTCTTAGATCGCCATCCAGCGGATGCGCAATGGATGGAGTCGTTGAAGCAGGTGCGTGATCTTGTCGTCGCCGCGGAGCGATTCTGAGTCGCCTCCTCCTTGACACCACTTTCTTAATCGATGCCGAACGGTCGCAATTGAATCTTGATGACGTCATCGAAGATGAGGACGACGTCGCAATCTCCGCTGTCACGGTTGCGGAGATTCAAGTCGGTGTCGAGTTGGCCACCGGAAAGACCAGGCACCGCCGAATGGAACTTCTCAATGACGTGGTGGCATTGATTCCGATTCTGGACTATGACCTCGCGGTCGCCAGAGCTCACGCCCAACTTCTGGTGATGGTCCGCAGGCAAGGGCGTCCTCGAGGTGCCCATGACTTGATCATCGCGGCCACGGCCCTGTCATCTAGTCGATCGCTAGTCACCGCCGATGAGATGGCCTTCGTTGATCTTGGAATCGCCACGATTTCGTATCGGTAATGCCTTGATTGACTTTCACAGGTCGCCAATACGAAATTGCACTTTGGCGGCGACGGG
>JAJZSX010000340.1 GCA_021849435.1 Actinomycetes bacterium
CACAACGTGGTGCCGATGGCGGGTTCGTACGTGAACGACGGCTCGCGCGAGACCGGCGAGGAGCAGAAGCTGCGCGACGAGAGCCGCAAGATCCTCGAGATTCCGGGCTTGCTCGTGGACGCGACGTGTGTGCGCGTGCCCGTCTTCACGGGGCACTCGCTCGCGATCACCGCGAGTTTCGAACGGCCCCTCACGCCCGACGAGGCAATCACCCTGCTCGACGGCGCGCCGGGTGTCGTGCTCGAGGATGTGCCTACGCCCCGGCTCACCGCCGGCCGCGACCCGAGCTACGTCGGGCGCATCCGTCGCGCCGAGACCGTTGCGAATGGACTGTCCCTGTTCGTGGCGGGTGACAACCTGCGCAAGGGGGCGGCGCTTAACGCGGTCCAGATCGCCGAGGTCTGGGCGGCGGCCTCGGTCTGATCAGTCGGCGCCGTCTCGTCCGACCTGGCGTCGCGCGAGGTTGACGCAGTGGTCGCCGAAGCGCTCGTAGAAGCGCGCGAGCAGCGAGACCTCCACCGCGACCGGTAGGGCCATCGAGCCCGACACCAGTTCCGCCGTGAGCGCCACGTGCAGTTCGTCCAACTCGTCGTCGATGTCCTCGATGGCACCCGTCGCCTCGAGCTTGCCGTCGATCACGACGTCGGTTGCCTCGCGCCAGATCGTAGAGGCGACCTCGCCCATTCGCTCGACCAGCCCACGACTGCGCGGGGACATCTCGGTGCCGAGACCGCGCGCCGCACGGCGCGCGATGTGCTCGGCGAGGTCGCCGTTTCGCTCGACCTCGGGTAGCACCCGCAGCAGGGTCAACAGGGTTCGCCGGGTCTCGACGGACAGCCCGTCGCTCTCGAGTAGTTGCGCCTCGACGCTGGCGACGATCTCGTTGACCAGGGTGTCGATCGCGTCGTCCTGCTCGACGACCTGCTTGGCCAACTCCCGGTCACCCGCGAGCAACGAATGGGTCGCCTCGGCCATCGCCTCGCCCACCATGGCGAACACCCGTACGACGGACTGGTGCATCGCCGGTGCCGCCAACACCGGCACGATCGGGGTGGGCGTGCGGTGCGAGAGTCCGAAGCGCCGATTCATCGACCCAGGCTACCGCCGTGTCACGGCCGTTCCCTATGGTTGGGGCACGAGGAGGTGTCATGGTCGCGGTCGTGAGTGCGGTGGTCGGATTACTGGTGGGGGTGCTGGCCACCGTGGTGTGGTCGGCCCGTCGCATCCAGTCGGTGCGCGACGAGCTCGCCGAGTCGCGCGCGACGGTGGCGGTGCGTGAGAGCGAGCTCGCGAGCGCCCGCCAGATTGCCGAGCGAGAGCGACTCGAGCACGACGCCGCGATGGCCGAGGCCGAGTCCCAGTTCGAGAGCCTCTCGCGACGCGTCCTCGCCCAGACGATGGAGGCCTTCAACCAGTCCCAGACCGAGATCCAACGCGAACGCGACGTTCGCCTCGATACCACCCTCAAGCCCTTGCGCGACGCACTCGACGCCTACCAGCGCAACCTCACCACCTTTGACAAGGAACACGTGGGCGCGCTGGCCGCGGTTCGTCAGAGCGCGGACCAGCTCCTCGAGGCCCAGCTGCGCACCCAGGCCGAGACCCAACGACTCAACCAGTTGCTCGGGCGCTCAAGCCAGCGCGGCCACTGGGGCGAGGTGCAGCTGGCCAACGTCTTGCGCGCCTCGGGTCTCGTCGAGGGCCTCGATTTCCAGCTACAGGTCTCGGCCGTCTCGGACGCGGGACGAGTGCGGCGACCCGACTGTGTGGTGACCCTGCCCAACGGGCGCGTCGCAATCGACGCGAAGTTCCCCTTCGACCGCTTCGAAGAGGCGGTGGCGGCCGCCGAGCCCGAGGTTCGCGAAGCCCTCTATCGCGAACACGCTCAGGCCCTGCGCGGCCACGTGAAGACCCTGCGCGAGAAGTCCTACTGGGAGGTGGTGGGCCCCTCGCCCGAGTTCGTGGTCTGCTTCGTGCCGAGCGACGCCGCCGTGACGGCGGCCTTCAGCGTGGACGTCGAGCTGCACGCGTACGCGACGCGTGAGCGGGTGTTGATCGCCGGACCGACCAACCTGCTGGCGCTGCTCTGGTCGGTGCAGATGGTGCTGCGCCAGCACGAGGTGGCGGTCAACGCCGAGGAGATCCTGCGCGTCGCCGAGACGGTCTACGACCGGATCCGCGTGGTCGCAGGACCGATCGAGTCGGTGGGCAAAGCACTCAACGACGCGACCAAGGCGTACAACAAGATGATCTCCTCGGTGGAGAGCCGTCTCATCCCCGCCGCGCGCACGATGCGTCGTCTGCGCGTCGCCTCGGCCGCGAAGCCGGTGCCCGACCTCGCTGAGGTGACGACCCTGGCCGCGGGGCTCGACCCCCAGCGCTGGGGGATCGATCCGTCGGAACCCGTGGACCTGGCGAGCGTCGAGATCCTCGAACTCGAGTCCGACGAAGTGGTAGCTGACGAGTTCGAGACGGTCTCGTTCGAGCCCGAGGACGCGGACCCCACCGGTCGAGACGAGCGGCCCAGTGAGTAAGTTGGAGCGTCGTGGCCCGTACTCGCGCACAGCGCCGTCGCTACCAGGTGCTGGTGAGCCTCGCCTTGGTCGCCACGCTGCTGGTGCTCGCCTTCGCCAACGACGTCACCCACGCGGCGCACCAGGCACGATCGCCCCGGCGTAGCGAGAACCGGTCCTTTGGCGTCCTCGCCAATCGACTCATCACCCAGGAGAACGCGGATGACGCCCGACTCGTCTACCTGCTCGAGCACGGCCAGACACTGAGTCGCTCCGTCCTGCTCGCCCGTCTCCTCCAGATCGCCCAACAGCTGCCGTCCTGGGCCAACGACGCGAGGCTGCTCCGGCGCCCGAAAATCGCCCACGGGCTCAACTCCACGATCGCCGACCTTGTGACCCAGCGGGTCAACGACGACGCGACGATCCTCGACACGCTCGCCCAGGCCCTCCACCTGCCCTGGACACCGATCGCGACGCTCACCCAGTCGTGGGTGAGCGCCCAGCAGTCACTCGCCCAGAGCACCGCCGCCTGGTCGGTGGCGCGCTGGGGTCTCGTCAAAGAGCCGGGCCTGGTGCACCTCGACGCGTTGAGCGGCGCGCTGGCCACGGTGCCGTTTCGAACCGCGGTCACCGCGCTCACCTCGTCGTCCTCGTTGGTGCTCACGCGAGGGATCGGCATCACGGCCGTCGCGGTGACGCCCGCGCCGCTGCCCGCCCCCGCCGGACAGCTCGTATTGGCTCCGGTCGCCTCAGTGCACCTCGCGGTGACGGTCACCAACGCGGCGGTCGACACCCAGCCGGTGAGCCTCACGGTCACGGTGACCCCGACCGGCAGGCTCGGCACGGCCCAGCACCAGGTGATGACCGCGACCCTCGACTCGCTCGGGTCCTACGGGTTCGTCCTGCACGACCTCACGACCGTGCCGAGTGAGCATTTCACGTTGCGTATCGTGGCCGGCGGCGCGCCCAGTGGCCGGGGGTGGCCGACGACTCGGATCTATCAGGTGACGATGGCGCCGTCGGGCAACGGGGGATGATTTGACCACTCTGACGTTGGCCTAATGTGAACGAGGGCCATTAAGGAAGTGAGGAACCGTGACCGAGTCAATTACTGTGACCGACAATCGGACGGGTGAAGTTCACGAGATCCCGATCAACAACGGTGGCGTCGCCGCCAAGGATTTCC
>JAJZSX010000341.1 GCA_021849435.1 Actinomycetes bacterium
GACGGCGTCGCCGATGAGCACCTCGGCGCCCCAGGACTTGCTCCACTGGTGGTTCACCTCGCGGCCGCGCAAGGTCAGGTTGGGGACCGACGCCGAGTGCTCGTTGCTCATGGCGACCCCGCCGCGACCGCTCGCGGCGGCGGCGAGCGCGGCGAGCAGGGTGACCATCGCCGTGACGGGCACGTGGCCGCGCAAGAACGTCGGGTCCGCGCCGAAGAGCGACGGGTCGAGAGACCGGGTCGCGCGCACGATCGGGCGGCCGGTGACCGCGGCGGCGGCCTCGAGGGCGTCAAAGCGGCCTCGTTCGGGGCTGACGACGAAGAGGACTTGGTCGAGTTCCGTGGCGAGGGTCTCGACGGTCACGATCGAGTCGATGCCGCCGCCGAAGGGCGTCAGCACGCGGGTCGCGTCGAGTTCGACCGTCGTTGGCGTCGCAGACGACCCACCGACGAGCGCCACGGCGCCGAGGTCGAGCCCGTTGCGATAGGCGAACTCGCCCAGTCCGTCGGTGAGTGCCGCTGCGAGCAGGGCCCGGCCGCGGGGGCCGACGGGCGTCGGGCCGAGGTCGATCGCCTCGGGTGCGGCGGTCTTGTAGTACGAGAGTCCCGCGACGAGGTACCACAGGGTGGCGAGGTTGCGCGTCGCGGCGCCCGTGAGATCGCCAACGCCCTCGAAGGTGACGACCTCGCGGAACGATCGACCGTCGAGGTCGTAGTGGGCGATGAGTCGGTCAGCCCCGACGTCGAGGCCGACGTAGCGAAAGGTTCCCGCGCGCGTCGTCACTGGCGTCCCTCGTGCATGGCGGCACTCATGCTACGACGAGCCACCAGGGCGTTGCGCCCGCAGGGCCGCGACGCGCGGTCGCTGAAGAAGGTGTGGCCGCCGTCGGTGCTCTGGGCGACGCGCACGATGTGCCCGTCGCCGATCCCGGCCGCTCGCAACTGGTGCACGACGACACCGGCGACGTCGAGCCGCCACCGGCCCTCGTCGTCGGGGGCGAGCGCGTCGGCGACGTCGCGAAAGTGCTCGGCGACCTCGGCACCCACCTGGTAGCCGACCGGCGAGATAGTCGGGCCGACGACCGCGTGCAGGGTCGACGGGTCGTCGAAGCGCGAGACGACCTCGCCGAGCACGCCCGCCACCAACCCGCGCCAACCGGCGTGGGCGACGGCGAAGCGCGAGGAGGCCGCGTCCACCACCAGCACGGGCGCGCAGTCGGCGACGAGCACGGCCAGGGCGACGTCGCTCGCGTCACTGACGATCGCGTCGGCGCTCGTTGGCCCGATGGGGCCGGCGACGCTGACCACGCCACGGCCGTGCACCTGGTTGACGATGACGAGGTGCTCGAGATCGACACCGGCGGCCCGAGCGACGCGTCGGCGATTCTCACGAACGGCCTCGGGGTCGTCGCCGACGTGGTCGCCGAGGTTCAGCGTGTCATAGGGCGCGCAGCTCACGCCACCGTCTCGCGAGGTGACGAAGGCGTCGACGCCCAGGCGGGCGACGGCGTCGACGGCAAAGACGGTCAGACCACCGTGGACTCGAGGCTCGAGGGTGAGCGTTACTGGCACGCCGGGCACAGACCGTTCAGTTCCAGCACGTGGCGCAGGTCGCTGTAGCCGTGGCGCGACGCCAACTGGGCGGTCCAGCGCTCCAGCTCGGGCGTGTCGACGTCGACGGTGGCCCCGCAGTTGCGACAGGCCAGGTGGTGGTGGTGCGCGTCGACGTCGCAGCGTCGAAAGAGGCTCTCGCCACGGTCGGTCATGACGACGTCGATCTCGCCCGCATCGACCAGCTTGCGCAGCTGGGCGTAAACAGTGGCGAGCGCGATGCGTCCCCCGCGGCGCACGATCAGCCCGTGGAGCTCCTGGGCGCTGATGAAGCCCCGGACGCCCCCGAGCGTCTCGATGATCTCGCGACGCTGCACGGTGTTTCTCGTCGACGCCACGGTTACAGCCTACCCGACGCGACGTTGCAATCCAGAATCATTCCAGATATACTACCTGGAATGATTCTGAGCAAACGTATCCGCTTCTCGGCCGTCGCCGTGGTTGCCGCCCTGATGGTGGTCGTCGGGGTGGTCGTCGCGCGCCCCGCCCCGTCCACGGCCTCGAGCAAGCCGGTGATCGTGGCGGGGGTCTCGCAGTGGGGTGCGCTCGCGAGCTCGGTCGTCGGCTCCGACGCGACCGTGGTGTCGTTGCTCACCGACCCCAACGCCGATCCCCATAACCACGAGGCCACCACGAGTGACGCCATCAACGTGTCGCGCGCGACGATCGTGATCGAGAACGGCGCCGGCTACGACACGTGGCTGACCAAGTTGGTCCAGGCGCGTTCGGGCCCGCCCGTGGTGATCGACGTCGCCCGACTGGTCGGTGTGCGCAGCGGGCAGAACCCGCACGTCTTCTACAGCGTGGCGGCCGCGACGCGCTTCGTCGGCGCACTCGCGGCGGACCTCAAGCGCCTCGGTCACTACCCGGGCACCCAGGCTCGAGCCGCGGCAACGATTGCTCGACTGGGCGGCCTGTCGGCGCGCGTGTCCCAGATCCACCACGGCTGTAGCGGCGTGAAGGTCGCCGCGACGGAGGACGTGGCCGGGTACCTGCTCGCGGCCATGGGTCTGCGAGTCGTCACGCCCGAGGCACTGCGCCTGGCGATCGGGAACTCGGTTGACCCCTCGGTCCAGGACCTCGCGCTCGCCCTCAGCCAGCTACGCCACCACCCGGCCTTCCTCGTGAACAACACTCAGACCGCGACGCCGCTCACCCAGGAGTTAGTCGCCCAGGCGAAGTCCTCCCACGTACCGGTCATCAACGTCACCGAGACCATGACTGGAACGAACTACGTGCGCTGGATGAGCGGGGTCATCACCGCGATGCACGGCGCGCTCGTGCGCGAGGGGTGCGTCCGATGACGGTCCTTTCACTGCGCGATGCGTCGGTCGTGCTCGGCGGCCGCCAGATCTGGCAGGGCGCGAGCCTGAACGTCGAGGCGGGGACGATCAACGTGATCCTCGGCCCCAACGGCGCGGGCAAGTCGACGCTGCTGAAGGCGATCCTGGGCATCGTGCCCCTCGCCGCGGGCGAGATCGAGGTGCTCGGCGCCGCGCCGCGCCGCGGCGACGTGCGGGTTGGCTACATGGCCCAGTCCCGAGCCGCGGACCAGCTGTCCACCCTGACCGGTCGGGACTACGTAGGCCTCGGCTTTGATGGGCCGAGATTCGGCTGGCGCCGTGACGCGACCAAGGCCGCCACCGTGCAGCGCGCCCTCGAGCTGACCGGCACGCTCAGCTTCGCCGACCGGCCCCTGCGCACGCTCTCGGGGGGCCAGCGCCAGCGAATCGCCCTAGCGCACGCGACGGTCTTTCGCCCCCAGCTGCTGCTGCTCGACGAGCCGCTCGCGGGGCTCGACATCGCGGCCCAGGCCGAGATCGTCGACCTGATCAACCTGGTACGCGCGAGCACCGAAGCGGCCCTGCTCGTCGTCGCCCACGACCTCAACCCGCTCGCCACCATCACCGACCAGGTCCTGTGGATCGCCCGGCGCCAGATTCGCAGCGGCGCCATCGGCGACGTGGTGAACGAGCGAACGCTGAGCGAGCTCTACGGCCACCCGATCGAGATCGTCGTCACCCCGCGGGGTCGGCGGGTGATCGTCGGGCTTGAGGAGGAGTTCGCGCACCCTCACCCCC
>JAJZSX010000342.1 GCA_021849435.1 Actinomycetes bacterium
TCGCCGCGAGCACCCCGTCGACGACATCACGAGCGCACTGGTCAACGCCGAGATCGAATCCGAGCGCCTGACCCAACAGGAACTCGCGTCCTTCTTCGTCCTGTTGGTCACCGCGGGCAACGAGACGACGCGCACCGCCATCGCTCACGCGCTCGAGGCCTTCACGCGCTTCACCGACCAGCGAGAGCGCCTCGCGAATGACTTCGAGGGTCTCGCCGCGACCGCAACGGATGAGATCGTCCGCTGGGCGTCGCCCGTGATCTGGATGCGACGCACGCTCGCGAGTGACTTCACGCTCTCGGGGGTGGACTTGCGCGCCGGGGACAAGGTGCTGCTCTTCTACAACTCGGCCAATCGCGACGAGGCGGTCTTTTCGGACCCCACCGTCTTTGACGTCGGGCGCACACCCAACCCACACCTCGGCTTCGGCGCGCCCGGCCCGCACTTCTGCCTCGGGGCGCACCTCGCGCGGCGCGAGATCACGGTGATGTGGCGGCGGCTGCTCAGTCAGTACCCGACGATCCACGCGACGGCCCCGCCGGTCCCGCTCGCCTCCAACTTCGTCAACGGCATCAAACACCTGCCGTTCACACTCGATTAGTCGGCGCGCCGAGCCTCCACCGCCTCGTCGAAGGACCGCAGTGCGCGTGGTCCCCAGACCGTGCCCGGACCACCGTTCATCATGATCGAAACACCGATGGCCTCGGCGACCTGCTGGCGGGTCACGCCGGCGCGCGCCGCGCCGCGGGCGTGCGAGACGACGCACCCGTCGCATTGACGGGTGATGGCCACGACCAGGGCCAACAGCTCCTTGAACCCGGTTGAGAGCTCGCCGTCGGCCATCGCCGCGCGGGACATCTCTGAGTAGCCCTTCAGGACCTCGGGGACCATCGCGCGCAGGTCGAGTGCCGGTTGGCGAAGTTCGGCTCGCACCTCGTCGTTGTGTTCCATATGCACCTCCGTGTCGAGCGTAGCGACTCTCCCTACACTGGCCGCGTGATTATCAACGAGCTCCTCGCCAATAACCGCGCCTACGTCGCCCGTCACGGGCACCAGGTACTGCCCACCGAGCCCCAACGTCACCTGGCCGTGTTGACCTGCATGGACTCACGACTCGACCTGTTCGGGACCCTCGGCCTCGAGCTCGGCGAGGCACACCTGATCCGCAACGCCGGCGGACTCGCGACCGACGACGCCGTTCGCTCGTTGTTGCTCAGCCAGCGACTGCTCGGCACGCGGGCGATCATGGTCATCCACCACACCCGATGTGGCCTCGAGTCATTCGTCGAAGAGGAGCTGGCCGACGCGATCACCGCCGACATCGGCTTTCGCCCGCCCTTCCGACTGGGCGCCTACCGCGACGTCGACGCCGACGTCCGAGAGACGGTGGCCGCTCTTCGTTCGAGTCCCTTCGTGGACGGCACCGACGTGCGTGGCTTCGTCTTTGACGTCGACGACGGTTCGCTGCGCGAGGTCACCCCAGCGTCTTCTTGAAGCCCTGACTCATCTGTTCATAGCCGAGCGCCCGGTAGAACCGGTGGGCGGCGAGGCGCGGATTACGACTGGTGAGCTGTATGCGGTAGCACCCGGCGTCGCACGCGAGCACCTCAGCGGCGCGCAGCATCGCCGAACCGATTCCCCCGCCCCGTCGATCGCCGCGCACGTAGACGCTCTCGAGCTCACAGCACCAGCCGCCGGTGTGTTGGAAGTGGGGCAAGATGAGCACCTGACAGACCCCGACCACGTCGACGCCGTCGACCGCGACGAGGACCTCGCCGCCGCGATCACGAGTCGCGAGCACCGCGCGCCAGTACGCGTCGACGTCCTCGGGACGTTCGCTACCCGGGGCCAACGTCCCCTCGACGATGAGCGCCACCGCGTCGGGGACCTCGGCGCGTGTTATCCCTCGTACCGCGACGCTCACGGACGCGGGTCGATCGGGGTCAGGACGCCGACCGCACGTTCGACCGCCTCCGCGGCGTCCAGACAGAGGTCGTCGCGGTACATGGTGCCGATGATCTGCGCGCCCGTCGGCAACCCGTCGGCGACGCCGGTCGGCACGCACGCGGCCGGCAGGCCCATTAAATTCGCCGGCAACACAAAGCGGAACAGCTCCGAGACCGCCATCGCCGAATCCTGGTCGATGACGTCGAAACCGTGCGCGAAAGGTGGCTGGGTCCAGGTCGGTCCGACGATCAAGGGGTAGGACTCCATGAACTCGCGCCAGGCCCGTTCCACCGCGAAGCGGGACTGGTGCATCGCGTAGAGGGTTTCGTCGGTCGCCGAAAACTCCACCGTCGTGAGCTCGAGGAATCGGCGGCCGTCATCGCCGAGGAGCGGCACGAACTGCGGCGCGGCGACCTTGAGACTGGTCATCATCAGCTCGGTCCAGGCCAGGTACGCCTCAAAGAGGTTCGGTGGCTCGACCTCGTCGACCTCGTAACCCGCGGCCTCGAGGGCGCGTCCGGCGACGCGAACCCCCTCGGCCACATCGGGGTGCGTCGCTCCCCCGCTCGGCTCAGGCACCAGGGCGACCCGGCGCGCCACTGGGCGGCCGCCGAGGGGCACGTCAACCGCCTGGGGGTCTCGCGGGTGCGAGCCCATCACAACCGACAAGCCGAGTCGCACGTCTGAGACGTGTCGGGCGAGCACGCCCTCGGCGAGCATGATTTGGGCGTTGATTGGACGCTCGATAGGGTCGGTGACGTTGGCCATCGGTACGCGCCCGCGCGACGGCTTGATCGACGCGATGCCGCAGGCGTAGGCCGGGTTGCGCAGCGAGCCACCGATGTCGTTGCCGAGCCCGATCGGGCTCATCCCCGCCGCGATCGACGCGGCCTCCCCGCCCGAGGAGCCGCCGGTCGTGCGGCCGCGCCGCCACGGGTTGTGCGCGGCCCCGTAGAGCGACGATTCGGTGTTGATACGAAGCCCCAGGTCGGGCATGTTCGTGCGCGCGAGCATCACCCCTCCCGCGGCGCGCATGCGCTCGACGGTGGGCGAGTCGCTCGGCGCCACGCGGTCGGCGAGCGCCGCGGTCCCCTCGGTGGTCGCGTAGCCCGTCACGTCGATATTGGTCTTGACGGTGAACGGCACGCCGTGCAGGGGCCCGAGTGGGCGTCCGGCGGCGAGCTGTTCGTCGGCGGCGTCCGCGGCGGCCAGGACCTCGTCCGGGCGTACCTCGACGACGGCGTTGACGGCACCGTTCACGGCCTCGATGCGCGCCAGGTGGGCCTCGGCGACCGCACGGGCGGTCGTCTCGCCACTTCGGATCATTCGCGCGAGTGAACCCGCCGACTCCTGGAATAGTTCACGCGTCATGTGCACCCCCGTGTCTCGACTCATCTCGAGGGTAGCCCGCCGGTCCCGCTCGCGACCGCTTCGATGGGTGGTGATCGGACTATCGCGCGCCTTCGGCGTGGCGTTGGGTACGCGCGACGATCAGCCTCGCCACGACGAGCAGCACCAGCACCATCACCACGAGGATGAGGCTCGCGTCGAAGGACACGATGTGCGCCTCGGCCGAGGGCTGGTTCCAGTCGGTCCAGACGTAGTAGGTCAGGTAGGCGATCGGGTGGTGCAGGATCGACCACGTGGGCAGATTGTTGGTCACGCCTGCGGTGTAGAGCAGCGGCGCGGTCTCGCCGCCGGCAATCGAGAGGGCGATCAGCAGGCCCGTCACGAT
>JAJZSX010000343.1 GCA_021849435.1 Actinomycetes bacterium
GTGCAGACCAGTGATCCGAGCGTGCTCGCCATCCTTCCAATTCCCACACCGCTCGGCGTGACCATGCTCCAGGCGCGCCGCGCGGGCGTCGCCACGATCACGGCGACCGGCAATCCGACGTGCTATCCCCAGTGTCTGATGCCGAGCCGTCTGCTCACCATCACGGTCGTCGTGGGTGCATCGACACAGCTGCCGACCACGACCTCGCCGTGACGCCCGTCCGATCCTGACGCTTGCGATCCAGACGCGGCTGTCGATACGCCCGTACGGGAATCGCCGCCGCGCCGATCAACCAACCGGTCGGTGCGGCGAGGAGCGACGGACCCGTCGCCCGGCCCCGATGCCGACGTTCCGAGACGTCCGTGGGAGGATAGGGCGGTGCGCCACGCCCTTGACCACCCGATTCGTCGGGGACTCATCCGACGACCCCTCGTCGCCTCCGCGGTGATCGTCATTGCACTGACCAGCCTTGGATTGCTCGGACAGCGGCCACTCGCGGCAGTCACGCCCGCCTCGACCGTGCTCGCGATCGGCGCGCCCTCGCTCGGCGCGCCGGCGCCGACCAGTCCCGCGGTCGTGTCGATCGTCGCGGGTCCCGGCGGGCACGGTTATGACGTGCTGCGCAGCGACGGGACGGTGTCGAGCTATGGCGCGCCCTTCTACGGCGCCATCGCGCCGGGCACGCTGCCCGTCGGGGTGACCGCCACGGGTATCGCGCTCGACCCCACGACCGGCGGCTACTGGGTCGTCTGCTCCAACGGGGTCGTGCGGGCCTTTCACGCGCCGTTCCGAGGCGGACCCCACATCCCCGCCGGCGGCTGGGGCCAGTACCCGGCGGCCGTCGGCATCGCGCGCGCGACGAGCGGCGCGGGCTACTACGTGCTTCGCGCCAACGGCGCGGTGAACGCCTTCGGCGCCACACCCCACGGCTCGCTCGCGGGACGACTGCACTACGGCACCACGGCGCCGGTCGTCGCGGTCTCGATGGCCGTCGACCCGTCGAGCGGCGGGTACTGGATCGCCACGTCGACCGGTGGCGTCTACGGCTTTGACGCGCCGTCACTCAGCTCGCCAACGTTGCTCGCGCACGGTGTCTACGACGGCGTGGCGACGGTCGCCATCGCCGCCACGTCGACGGGCTACCTCGTCGCGCGCGCGAACGGTGA
The DNA here is from genome assembly GCA_021849435.1 of Actinomycetes bacterium. Next base: position 1,167 of record JAJZSX010000343.1, read on the forward strand.
CGTCGAGTCCTTCCCGGCCGGCACGGTCACCCACCACGCCCTCGCCCTTGGCGCCCGGGCTGACGCGCTGGCGGTGCCCTCGACGGGCTACTACCTCGGCGTCGACCTCACGCCGCTGCACGGCTACTACGACCCCCTGCGCGCGCTGACCTCACTCGTGCCCCAGGAGATCGACCAGGGCGTCGACTACTGCGGCGCCGGGCCGATCTACGCGATCGGTGACGGGACGGTGCTCAACCTGCGCGACTCGAGCTGGCCGAGCGACGGGTTCATCTCCTACCGATTGAGCGACGGCCCGGCTGCTGGGCACGTCGTCTACGTCGCCGAGAACGTGACGCCGACGGTTGCGATCGGCGAGCGGGTGACCCCCGCGACGGTCGTGGGTGTCCTGCACGACGCCAAGACCTGCCTCGAGACCGGCTGGGCGCGCGACTCGGGCCCGGCGGGCTTCGCCGCGGGCTTTTCGCAGTTCAACGGCAAGAACTCGACCGCCTTCGGACTCAACTTCAGCGCACTGCTACAGGCACTCGGGTCCCGGCCCGGCCTTCCCCAGCCCTACGGCCCGCCGGGGCAACTCCCGGCGGGCTGGCCGACCTGGCCGGGCTGACGTCAGTGCCGGGCGCCTGCGAGTGACTGGAAGAACAGGGCGACGGGTCGGTAGATGACGTGGGCGAACTTCATGAAGGGCAGCAGGAGCAGCAGTTCCATGGCGAGCGAGACGTGCGCCACGAACATCCAGTAGCCCCACGACGGCGCACCCGGGAGGTAGAGCGCGAGCTCGGTGAGCAGCCCGCTCACCCCCACCACCCACAGCATGGTGAGAAAGACCCAGTCCGACTGGTGTGAGTAGGCGCTCGCCTGGTTCGTGTGGCGCAGCCGCGCGAGAATCATCGTCGAGACCCCGGCCACCATCGCGAGGCCCGCGAGCGTGCCGAGCAGGCGCACGGGGTACCAGACGGGCTCGGGCGTGCCGGTGGCTCGCACGCCGGTGAGCGAGAGCCCGTAGTCGGCCATCGTGGCGACGAGCAGGCCGATGAAGCCCCACATGACGGTGGCGTGGATGATCCAGCGCCGCTCGTACCAGTGCTCGCTCGGGTCGGCGTCGGCGCAGTCGTCGCGGAAGCGCTTCTGGCCGAGGGACTCGACGGCGACCGCGTTCCACGCGCCGCGCCAGGCCCGGCGCCACGAGGCCGCCCCGACGACGAGGTCGCGGCCGTGCACGCCCTCGCGCCGGGCGAGGCCGTGGACCATGGTCGCGACACCGGTCAGGGCGACGAGCACGACCGCGATCATCACCGCGATACCGGTCCAGTGCACGACCGCATCGGGCAGGAACGAGAAGAACTGCAGTGAGCCGCGCGGTTGCGTGCCGCTCTTGACACTGAAGAACGTGGCGAAAGCCGCCGCCAGCACGACGAGCAGACCCGAACCCAGGGCCGGGTGGGTATAGAGGGTGCGCGCGATGCCGGTGCGGTCGTAGCTCGCGATCGCGTAGCGCCGCGCGGCCGCCATGTACTCGCCGGGATCGGCCCGCTGGGGGCAGCTCTCGCTGCAGAGCCCGCAGTGGTAGCAGGCCCACAGCTCCTTGCTCGACAGCAGCTCGTCGCGCAGCCCGACCTGGCCGTAGCGGATCATGCGCCGCGGGAACGTGCCGTCGTTGTTGGACAGCGGGCAGATCGCGCTGCAGTTGCCACAGCTGAAACAGGCCGACACGTCAGCGGCCCCGAAGCGCTTGATGTCGGCGAGCAGGTCGGGGTCGACCCGAGGAACTTCGACCAGGGCGGTCATGAGCGGACCTCGCGGCTGGTGTCGGCGTACTGGAAGAAGCCGTCGTCGGTGGGCTCGCGCAGCTCGACGAGCTTGGCGTAGCGGCGCATGCCCATCACCCAGATCATGACCTCCTCGCTCGGCCGACCGAGGATCTCGGCGATCTCGGGCACCGTGAGCGGCCCGCCCGCCAGCGCCTCGAGGATCGGACGGTGCATCAAGGGCTCCTCGCGGATCACCTCGCGCGGATCTCGATTGATCGTGCTCGTCACGGGACAGTCACCTCCACTAGGTTTTCGATCAGGGCCTGCATCTGGGCGTCGGTGGCGCCGAGCAGGTCGATGGCGTTGCTCGGGCAGTACGAGGTGCAGCCCCCGCAGCCCTTGCACACCGCGGCGTCGATGCTCGCGACGTCGTGCCCGTCGACCTCGACCTGGGTGATCGCCTCGTAGGGGCAGACCCGCTGGCACTCGCCGCACCACGTGCAGGCCGACGCGTCCACCACCGCGACGAGGGGGTCGAGCTCGGCGACGCCCTTCATGAGCATCGCGCCACTCTGGGCGACCGCCGCCAGCCCCGAGGCCACGCTCTCGCTGATGGTCTTGGGTCCCTGGCAGGTGCCGGCGATCATGACGCCGTCCACGACCGTCTCGACGGGGCGCAACTTCGGGTGGATCTCGTTGAAGAACCCGTCGCCGCCGACCGGCAGGTGGAGCATCTTGGTCAGCTCGGTGTTCTCGCGC
>JAJZSX010000344.1 GCA_021849435.1 Actinomycetes bacterium
GGCTGGTTAGCGGCCGCCGTGGTGCTCGGCGCGGCGCTGCCGGTGGCCGCCATCACGGTCCCGGCCTACAACGGCACCGTCTCACAGACCCTGGTCCAGGTCAACGGAGACAAGGTCATCGCCATCATCGCGATCCCGCTCGTCGGCGCCCTGGCCGCGGTCAGGACCATCGTGGTTCGCCGTCGTCACGCCCGACGCGGCGTCGGGGTCATCACGTGGCTGGTCATCGGCGTGCTCGGGGTGTTCACACTGCTCGGGATGCTCACGATCGGTCCCTTCGTCGCCCCGGTGCCGGTCTGTCTGCTGGTGGCGGCACTGCGGATCCAGGAGACGGGACGGTCGAGTTCGTAGGGGTCGTCGGCACCGCGACACCGGCACCGCGGGCGATCTCATCAGCGCCACGTCGCCGTGGTGGTGCGCCGACCGGGCAGGCCGGGTCCGATTCAGTCGAGTGGCTTCTCGGCGAGGGCCACCGTGAAGTAGCTCCAGGGCTTGGGTCCGGACTCGTAGCGCTGGGCGAGGGTCGTCACCGCGAAGCCGGCGCGCTCGAGCACGGCCACGGGGTCGCGCGAGAGGTGACAGCCATCGGCGACGAGTCGCTCGAGCGGGTCGAGGCGCCGCTGCCAGGTCGCGACGTGCTCGTCGGGGGCTAGTCCGTGCTCGAGGATGTGCAGGGTGGCTCCGGGCTTCAAGACACGCCAGAGCTCGCGCACGACGAGCGCGTCGTCGGGCACGGTGCAGAGCGTGAACGTGCTGAGCGCCGCGTCACAGGACGCGTCCGCGAGCGGGAGGTGCTGACCGTCGAGACCGACCCGGGTCACGGAGATCGGCGAGGCGCCGATCGCCCGCTCGGCGAGGCGCCAGGCGGTGTCGCGGGGTTCGACGGCGAAGACGCGTTGCACCGCGGACGGGTAGAACGGGACGTTGAGCCCAGACCCGAAGCCGATCTCGACGACCGTGCCGTGCAGGCCTTCGACGGCCAGGCGTCGCCAGCGCGAGACCCCGCGGGTCGAGCAGACGAGATTGACCACGTGCGGTAACACCCGCTCGGCGTACCAGGACACGTTGTCCGTCCTCGCTAGCGCAGGCTCGCGAGCGCCGCCCCGAGACGCCGGCGGGCGTCCTCGACGAGCTCGCGGAAGGAGTCACCGGGCATGATCACGGCGGGGTCGGCGATCGTGACCGTGGTGGTGTCGTCGTCGATCGCGCGCAACACGACGTTGCACGGCAGCGAGAGCGCCACGTCGATGCTGATGTCGAGGGCCTGGTTGACGAGGACGGGGTTGCACGCCCCCAAGATCTTGAGGGGCGCGCGGTGCACGCCGAGCTTACTCGCGATGACTGCAGCGACGTCGATCTCGGCGAGGATGCCGAAGCCTTGGTCGCCGAGCGCGGCGCGAACGGCCGTCTCGACCTCGGCCATTGGTTGCTGCAGGGTTACGGTCAACTGGTCCACGAGTCCACCTTTCAACGCGGACCTTACCGCCGACTCGTCGGAAGCTATGCGGTCAGTCGATGCGCGGGTAGCGCAGCCGGGCGATCACGTCGTCGACCACCTCGCTGGTGGTCGCCTCGCCGCCCAGGTCAAAGGTGCGCACGCCGTCGGCCGCCCCGTCGAGGGTCGCCGTGCGCAGGCGCTGACCGGCCAGATGGAAGGCGGGGTCGTCGAGGTGGGTCGCCGCCTGATCGAGCAGGGCCGCCTCGGCGAGCAGCATCGCCATCGGGTTGGCGACGTTCTTGCCCTCGAGGGTCGGCGCGGTGCCGTGGGGCGCCTCGGCCATGGCCACGCGCGGGTGCAGGGTTTCGTCGAGGGACATCAGGACCGATTCGGCCCCGGCGATCGAGCCGAACATCGCGAGCACCATGTCGCTCAGGCAGTCGCCATCGCGGTTGAGTGACGGGATCACGAGGGCACGCTCGTGGACGTCGGTGAGCAGTCCGGCGTAGGTGGCGTCGATCAGCGTCGGCCGGTAGCGGACGTGGGGGTGGCGGGCCGCTGCGGCGTCCATCTCTTCCTTCAGCATCCCCTCGTAGGTGGGCGAGACCGTCCACTTGGGTCCGCCGTAGACGATGCCGTCGAGCTGCTCGGCCGCCTGGAAGGAGTATTCGGCCACGTAGCGACAGTTCGACCGCTCGATCCGCTCGGTGCGCCACGCCACCTCGCCGAACTCGCCGGCGTCGCCGTCGCGGCCCTCGTCGGCGCCGTAGGCGTCGCCCACGGCCATCCGGATGACAATGATGGGCTGGTTCGTGGCGACCACCGGCGCGACGCCGGGGATCCGGCGCCCCGTGCGCACGATCACCGAGCCGTCGATCCCCTCGCGCAGCAGCCGGTTGGGCGACCCGACGCCGCCGATCTCGGGCGGGGTGACCGTCGCGGCCTTGAGACCGAGGCCGTGGGTGACCATGGCCGCTGCCGCCTCGCGCACCACGTCGTTCTTGGTCGCGCGGCGCCTAGCGAGGGAAAGGTCGTAGTGCTCGAAGTCGACATCGACCCCGAGAAGTTCGGGCGTCATCACCCGCAACGCCTCGTCGAGCAGTTCTTGACCGGTCTGGTCGCCGTCACAGACGACGATGGTGGGGCGTGGTGTCATGGGAGCCATTCTCGCACGCCAGCTCAGGCGGGCGCACCGGCGGCCATCACCGTCATCACCGATCCGACCACGGGGTCACGGAAGACGCTGATCGAACTGCCGGGCACGGGCATCTCCTCGACGAGTACCTGGCCGCCGTGGCGACGCACGACGTCGAGGGTGCGCGCGAGCTGCTCGACGACGAACACGGGATTCCAGCGCGGCACCTCCTCGGCGACCTGGGGCTGGGTAACGCTCGCGAACCACCCACCGTCGTGCTGGAGGATCCGCATCCCCGGTTCCGGCTCGATGATCGAATGCCCCGTGAGACCGACGTAGTAGCGCGCGGCGAGGTCACCGTCGCGCGACACGTGGTCGAACCACCCCGGCGCGCCGGCCTCGTACATGCACCCGAAGCCCGCGAAGACCTCGGGCTCCCATAGGCCATGCGTGGCACCGGTCGGGTCGGTGACGATGGTCGTCCAACCCAGATCAAGGACCTTCACCGGTCCGAAGGTGACGTGGCCACCCAGGGCGTGGACCCGCGCCACGCTCGCGGCGGTGTCCCTCGTCGCGAAGTAGACCGTCGGATGCGACGGCGCCTCGGGGTCCACGAAGAGACCCATGACCGGCGAGCCATCGTGCGTCGCGGTGGCGTAGGAACCGCCTTGGTCGTCGCCGCTCCACGACCAGCCGTAAAGGTCGGTGAGGAATCGCTGCAGGGCCTGGTGCGCCTCGAGGGTGGGCGTCGCGGCGTCCACCCAGCAGGGGGTACCCGTGACCGGTTGGTCGATCGTCGTCATAGCCCCAGTATCGCGGAACCGACGGCAACGGTGCCGGGAGTGGCGAGTGTTCACGGCGGCCGCGTCGCACCCGTTTACCAGGCTCGACGGTGGCTCGCCGACGGAGCGTGCCGCCAATCTGAGAGGGCTCTTCGCGTCGCGCACGTCGCGAACGGGTCACTTTGTCAACCTACCTACGATGGCTCAGCGAGGGGGTCGAGTGGTCAACGAGGTGCATGGTGTCCAGGCGCCGCTCGGCGCTCGTCATAGCCAGGTCGTGCCGTTGCGCGGGCTGCCGGTCGTGGGGCTCGCCGTCA
>JAJZSX010000345.1 GCA_021849435.1 Actinomycetes bacterium
TTCCTACCTGTACGAATGGCGACACAATCACTCGGGGAGTGCTCGTTGTGACGCTCCGGCGATAGCGATACCGGCGATGACGGAGGACGAATGATTGAGCGTCTCTATACGATCTGGCGCTTGGACTGTCCGTGCGGGAATGTCACCGACTTCGGGGAGGACCATCCCGGCGATGACGCCGCGTGCGATGCCTGTGGGCTGAAGGCCAATGAGGACGACGAATGACAGCCCGGTACACCCGCGCCCAGTTCGCCGAGGCCGGTCTCGAACCAGGGCCGTGCGATGGAGCAGAGGTGAAACGAGACGCCGCTGGACGCCGAATCTTGAGTTACTGGTTCGCCTGCGACTACCACGAGGGCTACATCGACGGCTACGAGGCCGGAGCGAGGGATAACCGATGAACGCCGTCAGCCTGTTTTCTGGCGTCGGTGGTTTCGATCTGGCGTTGGAGCGCAACGGCATCCCCGTGGTGGCAAGTGTGGAGATCGACAAGAAGGCTCGGGGCGTGCTGGCTCGCCACTTCCCGAACGCCCAACTATTCAGCGACGTGACGGAGGTCACTGGTGGACAACTTAGAGATGCAGGGTTCGTTCCTGACGACGGAATCGTCACCGGAGGCTTCCCCTGCCAAGACCTATCGGTCGCAGGGCGGCGTGCTGGTCTGGCTGGTGGGCGGAGTGGCCTGTTCTGGGAGATTGTGCGACTGGCTGCTGAGCTCGAACCCCGTTGGCTCATCCTCGAAAATGTCCCTGGCCTCCTGTCGTCAAACGGAGGACGGGACATGGGAACCGTCCTCAGGGCGCTGGGCGACCTCGGGTATGGGTTCGCCTACCGAGTGCTGGACGCTCAATTCTTCGGATTGGCCCAGCGCCGGCGCCGTGTGTTCATTGTCGGATGTCTTGGAGACGACGGGAGCGCACCTGGCGAAGTACTCGCTCTCCGCGAAGGCGTGCGCGGGAATCCTGCGCCGCAGCGAGGCGAGGGGGAAGAAGTTGCCGGAAGCCTTACGCAGGGCTTTGGAAGCCGTGGTGTCGATGCCGACCAAATCTCAAACGGAAATTACGCATTTGTCAAAGTAATCCGCTCGGGCGCGAGGGACGAGAACGGCGAGCTGCCTCCCGAGGTCTGGGCCGAGCGCGACGTGGCCCCGACGCTCAACGTCATGGACAACACGGGCGAGTCGCGGGCGACCGTGCTGGCGTTCGGCCACAAGCAGGGCCTTGACATTCAGCCGAGCGAGACTGCGTTCCCAACGTTGCGGCTGAATGGCGACGGGGCAGCAGTGGCGACACTATTCGAAGACGACAGAAGGACTGGACCGAGGATTCACGAGGAGGTTGCCCCCACCCTTCAGTCGTTCATGGGAACTGGCGGCAACAATGTGCCGATGGTGGCTGAAACAACAGTCCGGCGTCTCACGCCCGTGGAATGCGAGCGATTGATGGGCTTCTCGGACGGATGGACCGAGGGCCAAGCCGACGCGCCACGCTACAAGCAGATGGGCAACGCCGTGGCCGTTCCCGTAGTCGAGTGGATCGTCTCGCGCATCGTGGGGTTGGGCCGATGACTCCCCTTGACGCTGCCATCCTCCGTCTGCGCCAAGCCCGACGCCTCTACCGCGAACTCTCCGCGCAGGGTAATCGCTTGGCTGCGTCCAAACTGGTCCACGAGTGCGTCGATGACCTGCTGCGCGTGTACGACGAGTCGATGGCCGACCCATATGGAGGGTTCTGATGCCTGACTGCCCGACCTGCCAGCTCGGGTCATTCGTCCGCTGGACGTTCCTCGGGTATCATTGTGCATTCTGTGGCACCGACTGGCAGTACGAGGGAGGTGATGCCCGTGACGCCAACGCTTAGCCGTGCGTAACATTCCTCGGATATTGGAGTCTCGTGCAGTCACGCCTCGCAATCTCAACGCTTTTCGCATTCGTAGCAATCTTCGTGCCAAACACTCATCAGGGCAAATGGCACGATTGGTCCCTAAAACGCTCTCACAGCCGTCCAACCCCCCACTTGGGGCGATTCATCGCGGAACTACCGCCGATGACGACTGAGCAGGCCACGATTTCGCTCGTTGGCAACCAGCGCCACATTCGTCGCGCTCCGCTCGTCTCTCGCGCCACATTTCTCGCGTGGCTGAAGGTCGCGACGTGCGAGACCGGTCGTTCCTGGCGCATGGTCGGACCGATCTACTCGGGCGCGCTCGGGATTCTGAACTCGAACTGGCTGGCCTACGCGCCGCGTTCGTTCCCGCGCAACGCATCGCTCGCCACGCCGATGCAGCAGGTCTACGTCGCGTCGATCATCAATCGCGGATTCGCCGTGCCGGACCAGTACGGCTGCTCGGGAGGGTGGTGATGGAGCAGGGTTCGGCGTCGGTGGCCTTCGAGGTGCTCGGCTTGCCCGCGCCCCAGGGGAGCAAGTCGGCCTACGTGCGCGGTGGTCGTGCCGTCGTGGTGGACGGGTCGAGCAGGTCAGGCCGCGAGCGCCACGCACGCTGGCGCGCTGACGTGACCGATGCCGCTCGGCGCGCTCGCACGCTGATCGGTGGTGGTTCGTTCGCCGGTCCAGTCGAGGTCAGTGTCACGTTCTACTTCGCGCCGGTGAAGTCAGACGCCTATCGCACGCGCCATTTCGTCGCGCCGGACATCGACAAGCTCGTGCGCAGCGTGCTCGACTCGCTCACGAACTCGGGGCTCATCCACGACGACTCGCTCGTTTTCTCTCTCAGCGCGAAGAAGTTCTACGCGCAGGAGGTACGCGGGTTCGTCGGCGCGTCGGTGGTCGTCGCTGACTGGTCGGGCGTCGAGGCCGAGGATCGGGAGGCGCTGAAGGCGCAGAGACGCGAATCTCGCCGGGCGCATCGCTCTCCACTCGGGGGCGCGCCAAGCGCATAGTTGTCCTTTCGAGCGCGCGGAACTCGAAAAAATCTCTCGCGCGGGTCGGACCCGTGGCTCAGAAATGGGCCAGCTCGCCACGGGCCCGCGCTTCGTTTCGGCGCGCTAGGCGTCGTGTCGCTCCATGTTGCGCGCGTGCTGGCCCGTATCGGCGTGATCGAGTGTGTCGTCCAGCGCGTCGTTCTCACTGTCGCGCGTCGGTCCGTGCCAGCGACACGCGTCACAGTGGGCCTGGTAGGTCATGCGCCACGGGTCCGGGGTCATCGCCCGCCCCGTTCGATCCGTGCCACGACACGCCAACACAGGGCCGCTACGACGAGCGCCACGAGCAGGGCTAGCGGGTCGTCGCCAGGCATCGAGCGCCCGTAGCCTGGTACTAGGTGCGTGTAGGCCGTCGCGGCGTCACCAGCGGCCCAGCCAACGCCAACGGATAGCGCGCGCCGCATTACTTGTGCAGTGTTCACGGTGTCCCCTTTGTGGTCGTGTACCTCACGGCCCGCCCGCGTCGATCACTCGGCGCGCTCGGCCCGCTAGGGCCGTGCTAGATCGTCTGGTGCCCCCGTTCCGAAAGTTCACCCAGAATGTCACGAAGGGCCGGCGCAATGTCGTCGAAGGGCTCGAGGCCGCCTAACAAATACCCGTCAACCACGATGGGGCGCCCCCAGTAATCGACGCCATCGAGGACCTCGCCGACGACGGTGCGGAACCCATATTCGAGGGCGTCCGTGGCCGCTCGGAGGATCGCCAAGAATATCTCAGGTTGCT
>JAJZSX010000346.1 GCA_021849435.1 Actinomycetes bacterium
GCGATCTTGACCGCCTGCTCGATGGCGTCAAGTTGTTCTCCTTCACCGCCGCCTCCAACGTGCTCGGCACCCGCAATCCGGTCAAGGAGCTGACCCGGATCGCCCACGACCACGGAGCCCTGGTCGCGGTCGACGCCGCCCAGTCCGTCGGCCACCAGCCGACCGACGTCGTGGACCTCGACGTCGACTTCTTCTGCTTCTCCGCGCACAAGATGCTCGGACCGACCGGCCTGGGCGTCCTGTGGACCCGCGCGGCGATTCTCGAGTCCATGCCCCCATTCCTTGGCGGTGGCGGCATGATCGCCGATGTGCGCGTGGACGGCTACGTGCCCGCGAGCGGGCCGACCCGCTTCGAGGCGGGGACCCCGCCGATCGCCGAGACGGCCGGGCTCAGCGCCGCCATCGTGTATCTCGAGGGTCTCGGCCTAGCGAACGTGGCGCGCCACGAGGACGAGTTGACGAGCGACGCGCTCAAGCGCCTAGCCAACGAGTTCGACGGACGGGTACGGGTCATCGGCCCCGCCGAGAACGTCGACCGCGGCGGCGTGCTCAGCCTCGACGTCGACGGGGTCCACCCCCACGACGTGGCCCAGGTGCTCGACCAGTTCGGCGTGTGCGTGCGCCCCGGACACCACTGCGCCAAGCCCCTCATGCGCCGCTTCAAGCTCGCGGCCACGGCCCGCGCCTCCTTCGGCCCGTACTCGCTCACCACGGACACCGACGTCCTGCTCGAGGCGCTGGGCAGCGCCGTGACGATGTTCGGTTAGACCATGGCGAACCTCGACGACCTCTACCGCGAGATCATCCTCGACCACTACCGCACGCCGCGCAACCGCGGCGAGCTCACGTCGCCGTCGGCCATCCGGACCGAGGGCTTCAACCCGCTCTGCGGCGACGAGCTCGTCGTCTACCTCGACGTCCAAGACGGCGTGATCGTGGACATCAAGCTGACCGGCCACGGCTGTTCGATCTCCCAGGCGTCGTCATCGATGATGAGCGCCGCGGTCAAGGGCAAGACGGTGGCCGAGGCGCGTGCCACGATCGACCGGTTCAAGCAGTTGATGACCGTGCACGAGTCGTCCCTCGACGGCCAGGGCGAGGCGCCCGTGGCCGACATCCGCACGATGGGCGAGCTCGCCGCACTGCAGGGCGTCGTGAAGTTCCCCGTGCGCATCAAGTGCGCGACCCTGGCCTGGAACACGCTCAGCCAGGGGCTCGACGAGGCCTGACGCCTAGGGCGTGCAGGGGACCGGGTCGAAATAGGGCACGACCGCCGTCGGGTTCGTGACGGTCTTGGTACCGGTCGAGGCCTTGGTCGTCGAGGTGGCCGGTCGCGTCGTCGACGGCGAGACCACCGTCGTCGTCGTGGTCGTCGTCGCCACCACCGGCGGCAGCGGCGTCTGCAGCTGCGCGTTGGGCGGCGGGTTGGTCGGCGTGAGCAGCGACGAGCCAAAGATGCTCACGAGCAACTGCTGGGCCTCGGGCTCTTGGGTGAACAGCACGTCGCCCACCGGTGCGACGGTCGCCGCCACCGTGGGCAGGGTGTAGGTCAGCATGTTCGCCGGGTTGAAGTTGTGGAACTTGACCGCGAAGGCGATCAGCTCGTTCAGCGTGAACCCACTGTCGAGGGTGATGCCCTGAGGGATCTTGGCGAGGAACGAGTTGATCGTCAAGGGGTTGTAGAGACTCTTGGCCCGACTGATCATGGCGCGCAAGAAGGCGTTCTGACGATCGATGCGGCCGAAGTCGCTCGTGCCGTCGTAGTTCCAAACGCCGTTCTGGAACCACTGGTAGTGGCGGCTGCGCGCGACCGCCAGCGCCTGGAAGCCCGTGATGAGCTGACAGCCCGGGTGCGCGATGTTAAGCCCGGAGTAGGCGTCCTTGGCCGGGTAGGGGAAGTCGAGGTAGACCCCACCGATGGCGTCGGCCGCGTTGATCAGGCCAGCGAAACTCACCTGGATCACGTGGTTGATCGGGATGCCGAAGTTCGCCGTGATCGTCTGGGCGAGCAGTGACGGGCCGTTGCCGTAGTTCACGTTGATGCGGTTGAACTTGCCGAACAGGGCCTGGTTGGCGAGCAGCGTGACCATCGTGTCGCGCGGAATCGAGAGGATCGTGATCTTGTCGGCGGCCGGATCGACGTGCATGATCTTGACCACGTCACTGCGCTGGCCGGCCACCGAGTTGGTCGATGCGCCCGTCTGACGGGCCACCTGGCCGGTCAGTCCCGCGCGGGAGTCCGAGCCGATCTCGAGGATGTTGAAGGGCCTCCCCGAGAGTTGAGGTAGCTCGCCCACGACGTTGACCTTGGGGATCTGGCCGAAGCGCCACTGGGCGTAGAGGTAGCCGCCGCCGACCAGCGCGAGGAGCAGGGCGAGGACGACGACGCTCGAGATGATCGCGATCCGCCGGCCACGGTGGCGGCGGCGCGGCTTGGCGGCGCGCACTGATCGACCCGGGTTGGCACGCTGCTCGACCGCCTGTCCGAGGGCGCGAAGGCGCTCTTCGTTCGCGAGCGAGCCCTTGGTCGCCTCGGATCGTCGGTTCTCGCGGCCTCGCGAGGCGCTGTGACGTCCGTCAGCCATCGGTCAACTGTACTCCGCGACCCCGTTACAGCGGCGCCGACTCGCGGAACGGCTCGTAGCCGTCGCGCTCGAGCACCTCGGCGAGCTCGGGCCCGCCCGTGGCCACGACGCGGCCACCACTCACGACGTGGATCACGTTGGGCGTCAGCTCGTGCAGCAGGCGCCGGAAGTGCGTGATCGCGAGCACGCCGCACCCCCACTCGCTGGTCGAGGCGGCCAGGCGGCGCGCGACCGCGCCGAGCGCGTCGACGTCGAGGCCCGAGTCGATCTCGTCCAGGATCGCGAAGCGCGGCTGCAAGATGCCGAATTGGACCATCTCGGCACGCTTGCGCTCGCCCCCAGACAGGTCCACGTTGACGAATCGCTCGAGCAGTTCGGGGCGCAAGTCGACCCGCCGCGACTCGTCGGCCATGCGCTCGTGCAGTCCCGCGGGATCGGCGCCGGCGGCTTCGAGTACGTCGATGAGACGCACGCCCGGCACCTCCATCGGCTGCTGCATCGCGAGGAACAGCCCGGCGCGCTCGCGATCGGTGGCCGAGAGCGAGAGCAGTTCGACGCCGTCGATCGTGGCCGATCCGCCAAGGATCTCGTAGGCGGGGTGGCCCGAGAGCGCGTGGGCGAGCGTGGACTTGCCCGAGCCGTTGGGGCCCATGATCACGTGCACCTCGCCCGAGTGCATGGTCAGGTCGAAGCCCCGCAGGACCTCCTTGCCACCAACCGCCACGCGCAGGCCCGAGATCGTCAAAGTCGTCACGGTAAGGTCACCTCCAGCCGTCCGTCGCGCACCACCACGTCGTAGCGAGCGACCGGCCGGGTCGCGGGGAACGATTGGGGTGTCCCATCGGTGAGGTCGAACATCGCACCGTGTCGGGCGCACTCGATCGTCCGGTCCTCGCAGTCGACCTCGCCCTGGGCGAGGCTGTAGTCCTCGTGGCTGCATCGGTCGTCGAGCACGTAGAAGTCGTCCTCGATGCGAACGATGACCAACGTGCGGGCCCCGATCCGGACCTGGCGGGCCTCGCCGCTCGCGAACTCGTCGGCGGCCCCGACATCCTGGGCGCTCACG
>JAJZSX010000347.1:0-939 GCA_021849435.1 Actinomycetes bacterium
CGGCCAGTTCGCTCGTCATGTCCGTGTCGACGAAGCCCGGCGCGACCACGTTGACGGTCACTCCGCGTGAGGCGACCTCGCGCGCCAGGCTGCGGGCCAGTCCGACCAGGCCGGCCTTGGCCGCGGCGTAGTTCGCCTGGCCCGGCACTCCGTAGAAGGGGCTGATCGAGCCGATGAAGATGATCGAGCCCGCGCGTGCGCGCACCATCGACGCCAGCACCGCGCGCGCCGTGTAGAACGCCCCGTCGAGATTCACTGAGAGCACGTCGCGCCACTGCTCGTCGGACATGCGTAGGGCCAGTCCGTCGCGGGTGATCCCCGCGTTGGCGACGGCCACGGCGACCGGGCCGAAGTCGGCGACCGCGGACTTGACCGCGTCGCTGACCGCGGTTGAGTCGGCGACATCGACGGCGAGCGCGCGCGCGACGCCCGAGGGCGCCTCGCCCGAGCGCGACAGGGCGACCACGGTGTCGCCGGCGGCGCAAAAGCGCTCGGCGATCGCGGCGCCGATGCCACGGCTGGCGCCGGTCACGAGGACGAGACGGCTCATAGGACCTCCTGAAGATGTCCGGGCACACCGGGGCTGATCTGGTGTTCGAAAGTGCGGATGCGCTTGGTGAGACCGCTGAGAACGCCCGCCGGAGCCATCTCGACGGTCGTCGTGACGCTCTCGGGCAGCGCCAGGGTAGCGGCGAGGAACTCGACGGGCGAGGTGAGCTGGCGAGACAGGAGCCGGCGCCACTCGTCAGCCGTCGTATGCACCGCGCCGTCGACGTTGGCGATCAGGGTCTGCTCGGTGCTGCCCCAGGCGACGGACTCGAGGGCTCGGTCGAGCTCGTTCTGGGCCGGGGCCATCAGGGGTGAGTGGAAGGCGCCGCCGACGGGCAGGGGGGTGGCGCGGCGCCACCCGAGGTCGCGGTGCACGCTCATCAGGTGATC
>JAJZSX010000347.1:949-3639 GCA_021849435.1 Actinomycetes bacterium
GATCGTGCCGCTGACGACGATCTGTCCGGTGCCGTTGATGTTGGCGACCCAGATGTCCTCGAGCGAGTCGAGGGCCGCGCGGGCGTCGTCGTCACCGCCCATGAGAGCGACCATGGAACCGGCTGCGGCTTCAGCGGCGGCGGCCATCGCCGATCCGCGTACCGCGATGAGGCGGGCCCCGTCGTCAAGTCCGAGGAGGCCCGAGGCTACGAGCGCAGAGAACTCGCCGAGACTGTGACCCAGCAGGTAACGCGGTCGCACCCCGAGATCGAGCAGGTCGTGATAGCTCACGAGCGACAGGGCGAAGGTCGCGATCTGGGCGCGGTCGGTGCGCACGACCTCCTCGTCGCTCGCTTCGAGCAGCAGGTACTCAACGTCGAGGCCGGCCGACTCGGAGACTCGCCCGACGAGCTCCCAGTTGGCGGAGGATGCCCAGGCGCGCCCGGCGCCACCGGAGAGGGAGCCCTGGCCGGGAAAGAGCGCGACGACGTCGTCGCGCAAGGCGAGATTCTCATCGATCATGGTGCCACGGTAACAAAGGCGCGCCGCGCGCTCGGCGCCGGCACGACGCGCGTGGTGACGGCGCGCGTGGTGCCCGGAGTGGGACTTGAACCCACACACCCTTTCGAGTAAAGGCTTTTGAGGCCTCCGCGTCTGCCGATTCCGCCATCCGGGCTAGAGCGACCCCGGAAGCCTACCTAAAGTGACGTCGTGAGAGTGAGCCTGTGGCGAGCGCACGCGCGCCTGCGCCGACCAATCGCCGCCGCCCAGCAACATCACGACGAGCGCGCCCGGCTCTATCTCGAGATCAAACACGCCGGCCACGCCGGCTTCGGCGAGGTCTCTCCCCAGGGCGTGGCCCTCAACGGCGATCCGAGCGTGGACGACGTCGTGAAAGAGCTGCTCGAGGTCGTGGTGCCACGCCTGATGCGCGTGGTGGGCCGCGAGCACGAGCCGCCGGCGTGGGCGCGCACCACCAGCCTCGTGGGCGAGCGCCCGGCCAGCCGGGTGGCCGGAGCGTTGGTGGAGATGGCGCTGATGGACCGAGAACTGCGCGCGCGCGACAGCGACCTCGCCGCGCTCTGGCCGGCGCAGTTCGCGACGCCGATCCAGGCGACGGTCTCGATGATCGACCTGTCTGCCGCCTGGTCGATCGGCGACGCGGCGCGCGTACGGGTCAAGACCGCCCCGGGGGCGCTGAGTGACGCGGCCATCGCCGCGCTGGCGGGTCTCGACGCGCCGGTCCTACTTGACTTCAATTGCTCGGCCACGAGCGCCGAGGACGTGCTGGGCCAGTGGCGCGCGATCAGCGAGGTGGCCAGGATCGACGCGATCGAGCAGCCCTTCGCCGTGGGAAACGTGGCCGATCACTCGCGACTGGCCGCGCACCTTGGGGTCGATCTCAGCATCGACGAGGGCTGTCGCAGCCTCCAAGACCTCGTGCAGATCGTTCGCTACCGCGCCGCCGCGATGGTCTGCGTGAAGCCTGCGCGGGTGGGGGGATACGCCGTGGCGCGCAGCCTCATCGCGCGAGCGCGTGAGATGGGGCTGCGCGTCTATCTCGGGGGCTTCTTCGAGTCGGACTTCGCGCGCGGCGTCAACCGTGCTTTCGCCCACAGCTGCGTAGAGGAGCCGAGCGACGTGGGCGCGGTGGCGCTTTCTGACGGGGGAGCGCTCGCGCTCGCGGGCGGCCTGGGGTGGCGCCCGGCGCCCGCCGTTCTCGAGGCGGCCGAGCCGCTCGGCACCTGGGAGTGAGCGGCCGTACACTTCTGCTGGTGCCACGGATGCGACGACGTCTTGAGGACGTGCAACGGCGGCTCTCGGCCGCGCGTGAGAGCCAACGCGTGCTCGAAGAGCAGGTGGCGGTCTGGAATGACGCCCTTGACGACGCCCGCATCCGCGCCCTGGTCTCCGAGACCCCGTTGCAGACGCAAGAATACGAGGAGTTGTCGCGCCACGTCCTGGCCGCGAAGTCCGAGTTGGAACGTCGAACCTCGGAAGTTCGTAGCCTGATAGGCGAGCGCGACGCGTTGTTGCGTGAGTGGGCACCAAAGGATGAGCATGGATAAGCGGGTAGTCATCGCCGACGACGAGTCGATCATTCGTCTCGACCTGAAGGAGATCCTCGAGAGCGACGGCTACGTCGTCGTGGGCGAGGCCGCGCGCGGCGACGATGCGCTGGCGATGATCCGCGAGCACGATCCCGACCTGGCGCTGCTCGACATCAAGATGCCCGGCCTCGACGGCATCGAGGTGGCGCGCGAAGTCAAGGGCTCGAACACGATGGTCGTGCTACTTACGGCCTTCAGCCAGCGATCGCTCATCGAGAGCGCGCGCGACGCCGGGGTCGTGGCCTACCTGGTCAAGCCGTTCCGCTCCAGTGAGATCCTGCCCAAGCTGGCGGCGTTGCTCAACCCCCACGACGAGGACGCTGCGTCGGAGGTCTCCCACGTCGTCGAGGACAAGATCGAGACCCGCGAGCTCGTCGCGCGTGCCAAGGAGAAGCTGATGGCCGAGCGCGGTCTCGACGAGCCGGCGGCCTTCGAGGCGATCCAGCAGTCCGCGATGCGCGCGCGGGTGCGGATGCGCGACGTGGCCCAGCAGATCCTCAAGGGCGAATTTGTCGGCTGACTCGACGACGCGCCCGCTGCTCGTCCTCGACGGGATGTCGCTGGCCTTTCGGGCGTTTT
>JAJZSX010000008.1 GCA_021849435.1 Actinomycetes bacterium
GGTCCAGACGATGTTGGTACCGGTCGTCGAGTGCTCCAGGCGCAGATAGGGCCGAAGCGATCGGGCCAGCGCGAGCGCGGCCAAGCCAGAACCCACGATCGGGTTCGGGCCGTGGTCGCCGAGGACGACCGCGTAGGCCGTGACCGTCTGCGTGCCGACGACGAAGTTGATCGCCATGACGTCACAGCCACCGGCGGCGCCGGTGAACCCGGACTTCACCCCGATGACACCGCCCTCGCCGACGAAGGGGGTGTAGGACGACACCACGCCGGCGCCGGGCAGCGCCACCTGGGGCAGCATCACGATGTCACGCACGATCGGCTCGGCGTTCATGAGGTCGATGGCAAGGATCGTCTGGTCTCGAGCGGTCGACACGTCTCGGCTATCGATACCGGTGACTTCCACGTAGTGTGTCGAGCGCAGTCCGAGCACGTGTGCGTCACGGTTCATCACCTTGACGAAGGTCGTGAGGCTGAATCCCGTCATCTCGACCAACATGTGCGCGTAGTCGCCCGCCGAGTGCACGAGCAGTCCGCGCAGCAGGGTGCCCTCGCAGAGGGTCATCCCCCGAACCAGTCGCACGTTGGACTGATCGGTCACGAGGTCGTGCTGGTAGACGGCGTAGTCGCCCGCGCTCACGACGTGGCACGGGCCGCGCTGGTTGATCGCGAGCGGCAGTCGATGCAGGACGACCCACGTGGTCATCAGCTTGGTGATGCTGGCGATCGGCAGTTGGGGCTGATTAGGCGAGGTGGCAAAGATCCGCAACTGCGGTATCGAGACCGCTGAGCTCAGGCCACTGGGCCAGGGGATCACCGCGGGGTGCGGGATCGTCGTGGTGGTCGTCGAGGTCGGGACCGTCGTGGTCGTGGTGGTCGTCGAGGTCGGAGTCGTCGTTGTCGTCGAGGTCGGGACCGTTGTGGTTGTGGTCGTCGGGGCCAGGGTCGTCGTCGTGGTCGTGGCAAGGGCGGGGCTGGCCGAGAAGGCACCAGCTGGTGCAATCACGAGGAACGACCCCATGAGCACGCTCGAGAGGGAGAGCGCCACCACGCCCCGACGGCGATTCCACAAGGCGCTCACCGCATCACTGTACTGGCGGGTCGCAACCGTCATGGGTCATGGCGTCACCGTCCAATCTGAAGGGAGGCTTCGTTCCATGTGAGTAAAATGCGCCCTGACGCTGGAAGTCCGGGCGCGACCAGTAATCTTGCTTTGTGTACACCCGCAAGCCCCGCGCGTTGGCTCCGCTCCTCGCGTCGTCCACTCTGGCGGGGTTAGTCCTGATGGCGATACCGGCAGCGGCGTCCTCCACGGGGCGAACGGCGGCCGCGGGCTCCATTGCGAACGTACCATATTCGATCGTCCTCGAGGACCAGTTCCTCGCCACGCTGCACTATCTGCCGGTCGCGTTCGTGCCTGCGGTGCGCCGGCCCACGCCGACCACGACCACGACCACGACCACGACCACGCTGCCTCCGACAACGACGACATCGACCACCACCACGACGACGGCCCCAACGACGATCTCGGCGTCCACGTCGACCACGATCGCGACGTCGACCACCCTCAAGGCGGCGACCCGGGTGCAACACGTGGTGAGGTGGCCCGCCGCCCTGTCTCGCCGGAGCGGGCGATTCGTCTGGCGCTTTCCGGCGCTGCCCGCAGCCTTTCGAACACAGTGGCGCGTGGGGACCATCAACATCGTGCTGACCGGAGCGCTCATGCGGTTCCAGAACGTGCACAACCTGCCGGTCACCGGCAACATGGACACCACGACGTGGCTCACGTTGTTGCGCGCCGTGCTCGCCCACCAGTACAACCCGACCAGCTACAACCTCGTCTACGTCCAAGAGGCGCTCCCCCAGCACCTGACGCTCTTCCAGAACGGCCACCCGACGTTCTCCACACTCGTGAACACGGGGATCGCCGTTTCACCGACCCAGATCGGCACCCACGCCGTCTACCTGCGCTACACGAGCCAGACAATGTCGGGGACCAACCCCAATGGCACCCACTACAGTGACCCGGGCATCCCGTGGGTCTCGTACTTCTACGGCGGCGACGCACTCCACGGCTTCATTCGCGCCACCTACGGCTGGCCCCAGAGCCTCGGCTGCGTCGAGATGCCCTTCGCTGACGCACACACCCTGTGGCCACAGACGCCGCTGGGCACGGTGGTCACCGTCCAGTAGGGCGATTCGAACGACCACAACCGCCGGCGAGACGACGTGCGCTGGATTTCAGACGTGATCGCCGCGACGAACCGCCCGACGATGTCTGCCCCGCGCTACGCCACTCCGGCTCGGTCGGAACCTCCCGCGCAACGACGTCGGTCACGCGATGACTAGCTGACTGCCCGCTCCAACAGCGCCACCAACCGCCTCTTGTCGGCGGCCGTCAGCTTGGTCACGGCGTACGCGCTCGGCCAGAAGTTGCCCTCATCAAGGTGCGCGGCTTCCTGGAAGCCGATGGTCGCGTACCGCACCTTGAACTTGGCGGCGCTCTGGAAGAACACGACGACCTTGCCCTCGTCGTTTATGTAGGCCGGCATGCCGTACCAGGTCTTCGCGCCGAGTGTGGTGTGCTTCTTCACCAGTTCGTGCAAGGTTTCGGCCAGATCCTTGTCAGTCCCGGACATCTCGGCGATGGCGGCGAGGCAGGCCACCTCGAGGTCGGCGCCGACCTTCGCAGCCTTCACTTCAGCCGCCGCCGCCCTCATCGCGGCTCGCTCCTCTTTGCTGAAAGTGGCACTCATCGCACTCCGTTCATTTCAGGTCCGTTGGCAGGGTAGGCGACGTCGTGGTGGCGACGCTGCTTGATCGCGCCACGGTACAACGGAAACGCGGGCCGTACGTACAAAAGTGCCGATGCCAACGGACCCCTGTCACGGTTCGGATGACATCGATGGTCGCCCTCGTGGCGTCATCGTCACACTGGCTCGCCCCCAGCGCGAGGGGTAACGACGTTTCAAGTGAATGGTCGAGAAAACCCCGGTCACTGCACAACTGCCCACACGCTCCCGCTGTCCGCCGGGGCGCCCGCCGGATTCGAATATCTGCACCTAACCGAACTGACCCGGGCCAAACTGCCACACGGGTGGTTGCACGAGCGGGTCAAGGCTTCTTGGAGGCGGCGTCCGGATTCGAACCGGAGTACGGGGCTTTGCAGGCCCCTGCCTAACCACTCGGCCACGCCGCCAGAAACGACAATCCTACCGGCTCGCGCGACGCCCCCGGCTCACCACCAGCCACAGAATCCCCAGGATGACCGCGACGACCACGACTTTCATGATGAGTGCGATCGCCGACGCGATGAGCGAGCCGAGAATCACCACTGCGAGCACCGCTAACGCGATCACCAAACCCGTTTTCATTGCCCGCCTCTCAATCGGTCGACCGTTGACCTCCGACGTAACCTACCGCGCCACGAGGTGCCGTCGACCGTCAGCGTCACGGCGAGTTCGGTGACGAGTCGGGGCCAAAGGCGTGGCGACCCCGCTGGGTCGCCACGTGCAATCCTTCCTCGTCGAGCTCGGCGACGGTCCCCAACGCCGATCGGCCGAAGCGCTGACGCACCTCGTCGATCGCGTCGCGCAGGCCTTCGAAGTCGATCTGGCGCGCCCGCGACGCCTGTTCGGCTCCCTCGCGGGTGTCCGAGGACTCGACCGCAACTGGCAGGGTGAGTTGGATCTCGTGGGCGCTGCGTTCGATGAAGGATGAAGCGTAGAGCCCCACCAATCGCACCGACTGGTTGAGCTCGATTGTCTCGGCGAGCGCCGCGCCGATCATCGCGATGGCCCCGTCGTCGTCGACGCCAAAGGAGAGGGTCTGCGAGCGCGACACGGAGCGCAGGTCGTCGAAGCGCACCACGAGGGTGATGGTTCGTGCGAGCTGGTGGCTCGCACGCAGTGCCCGCGCTACCACCGCCGCGTGCGCGCGTGCCGCGCTCTGGACCTCACGGACGTTTCGCAAGGACCGCGCGAATGTTTCGTCGTGGCCGAGCGACTTCGCGCCCCGGTCGACGACGACCTCGCGCCGGTCGTCGCCACGAGCGTAGGCCACCAGCGTGGCCGCCATCGCCGGCCCGACGTGGACCGCGAGCGTCGCCTCCTCAAGCGGCGCGAGGTCGCGCACCCAGCGCAGACCGAGTCGGTTGAGCTTGGCGGTGGTGGCCGGTCCCACACCCCAGAGCGCCCCGACCGGCAGCTCGGCCAGCCACCGCTGCTCGGTCGCTCGGTCGACCCAGACGACCCCAGCTCCCGGCGTGATGCGCCCGCCCACCACGGCGGGCTTGGACCGCTTCGAGGCCAGCTTCGCAAAGAGCTTGTTGCGCGCGAGTCCGACACCGCAGTTGAGGTGCAGCTCGTCCTCGATGCGCCCACGCAGCGCCCACGCGGCATCCACGGGTCGAGTCCCCAGTCGCCGCAACCCGCGCAGGTCGGCGAACAACTCGTCGAGTCCGATGGCCTCGACCGTCGGCGTGAGGTCGGTGACGATCTCGCGGAAGCGTCGCGAGTACTCCTCGTACCGGTCGAAGCGACCCGGCAGGATCACGAGGTCCGGGCAGCGCCGTCGTGCCAGAACACTCGGCATCCCACTTCGAACTCCAAATCGCCGCGCCTCGTAGCTGGCGCTCGCAATCACACCGCGTTCGCCACCACCCCCGACCGCGATCGCCCGCCCCGCGAGAGACGGGTCGTCGAGGATCTCCACCGACGCGAAGAAGGCGTCGAGGTCGACGTGCAGAACGGGCGCTTCGTCGACCGTCGGCTGGTCAGCTGGTGAGCTGGACACTGCGAAACGCCTCGCCGTAAGCGACGCCGACCGGTCGGCCCGCCTGCTCCGCCCGACCGTAGACGACCTCGCGGATCTCCGCGGCGTCCCCACCGAGCTGGGAGGCGTGCGCGAGCACCGCCGCGGCCTTGCGGTCGATCGTGCGCGAGATGTCAACGACAACATCCGGCTCCTGGGTGCCGCTCAACAGCAGGTGACGCACCTGGTGCGCCGCACCGTACTCGGGGAAGTAGAGCGGCATCGCGGCGGCCGGGGCCACGGCGTCGAGCAGCGCCCAGCCCGTCTCACGATGGTCGTGATGGTTGATGTAGACACCCGCGAAGAAGGTGGCGGTCGGGTCGTGACCGACGACGACGTCGGGTCGAAGCGACCGGATGAGTCCCACCAACTCACCGCGCAGGACGGCGTCGTTCACGACGTCGCCGTCGGGGTGGTCGAGACCCACGACGGACTCCACGCCCAAGAGCGCCGCGGCTGACTCGAACTCCGAGCGCCGAACGCCCCGCAGTGACTTAGCGTCGGTCTGGCCAGAGTGCGAACCCTTCGAACCGTCACAGACGACCACCATGTGAACGGCGCAACCCTCGCTCGCCCACTGGGCGAGCACCCCACCGGCCGCGACGTCGGCGTCATCGGGGTGGGCGTAGACCGCGAGTGCGCTCTGGGGTTGTAGGCGCAAGTTGCGCATGTCAGCTCCGCAGTTTTGGCGCGGTCGACTTGACGAGCATTCCAATCTCGCGCGCGAAGTCCTCGGTGCCCTCAAAGCCCTTGTAGACCGACGCGAAACGAACGTAGGCGACGTCGTCAACGGGTCGGATCGCGTCGAGGGTGGCACGTCCGATCTCCTCGCTCGACACGTCGCGGTTCAAGAGGCGCATCGACTCCTCGACGCTCGCGGCGATCCCCACCATGACGCGCTCGTCGACCGGCCGGTTCTTGCACGCGGCCCGGATTCCCATAAGGATCTTGGACTGATCGAAGGGCTCGCGTTCCCCGGAACGTTTGACGACGACGAAGCCGACCTCCTCGATCCGCTCAAACGTCGTGTAGCGCTGGCCGCACCCCGCGCACTCGCGGCGACGGCGAATCGCCACCCCGTCTTCGGCCAGGCGCGAATCGACGACACGGTCGTCGTCAGCCGAGCAGAAGGGGCATCGCATCTCCGCCACGATACACGCAAAATTCGACAAATTATGGTATAAGGACGTGCTCACCCGGGACCACCACATTCGAGTGCAGCTCCCTGACGAGCGCGCGACGAGCCAGCGCGGGATCGAGCGGATTGGCGAGCCGCGCTATCGAGTCAACAGTGTCGCCTGCCTGGACGACGTAGACCATGCCCGAGGCGAGCGACGTGCCCGTCGCCAGGTCGGTGGGCAGGCCCGTGCCCGTCGTGCCGCCAAAGGCGGGGCCGGGCCACGCGAGCAGTACTAGTCCGACCGCTATCGCGACGCCGAGCAGCACACCCTGACGCTGGCGACGCCGACGAGCCCGCGCGAGGCGGCGACTCGTGACGTTGACGCCCGTGCGCCACGCAACGTTCGTCTCAGAGACGAGCCGCAGACGGGGGGTGACGGGTGGACGGAACTCGTACTCCGTCAATGCGACTGCGGACACCGTTGCCTCCTTCTAGACGAACACCTGTTCGTATACTAGCGAACAGGTGTTCGTCTAACAAGGGCCCGGTTACCAACCGGCTGATCGCCCCGCTTCACCAGCACTTTCCCTGATGGCGCGGCCGACGCGGCCGAAGTCACCCCACGGGCGACGTCGCCGACCCGTACGCAGCGCGTCAGCCACCTCGTCCAGGGTGCGCACCATGACGATGCGATGCGACCGCACCAGTTGGGCGCACTCGCGCGCGAGCTCGACGTCGGGGTGATCGGCCGAGTCGGTGACCTGACCATCGCTCACCCACACGATCGGCTCCCCGGTCCTGCGGTGGGCGATCGCCCAACGAAGGACCGGCCCGTCAACGCCATTGCCGACGTTGCCGCTCGGTACCTCGCACACGACGCCACCACGGTCGGCGAGCACCCACGCGTTCGGCGTCGTGCCGCGGTCGCCCGGCCGGTGGCTGTAGCCGACGACGAGTGAATCGGGGGCACGTCGAGCGAGTGCAGCGAGCGTCTCGCGCTCGAGGTCCATCGAACCGGACTGGTCGATCACCACCACGCCACCGTGTCGACGCGACGACGCGGCAAAGGCCCGACGCTGCTCGTCAGTGAGCAAGCGGCCGGGATAGGCGAGGACGACGCCACTGACCGCCGCTCGGCGGTGGCGCACGCCGCTCGTTCGTGCCCGAACCGCCAGGGACGACTCGGCGAAGTACAGGTCGGCGAAGTGCCCACTCGGTGGTCGCCGGGCGCCGGGCTGAAGGGAGCGCTTGAAACGGCGAAGCGACTCCGCGTCGCTAGGTAACCGGACGTCACTGACCGATGTCACCAGTCGAGCCAAGGGGATCGTGTACTCGCCGTAACCCAGCGGCACCCCGTCGACACGGGCCACTGTCGCGCCCAACTCGTCGGCGCTGGCGTCGCGCACGAGCGACTTCGCGCGCGAGCCGACGGCCCGAAGCGGCGCCACCCACGTCGGATTACCCCGACGTATCCCGGCCACGAACTCGCGTTCGGCGCCCGTGCCGAGGACCGCCAGCAGGAAGCTCGCGGCCTCGGGCCAGTTGCCGCTACGCGCGAGGCGCTCACCCCCCAGGCGCTCACTCCCGTCGCGCAGCTGACCGGCGTCAAAGCCCAGTCGCAGGAGGATCGTGTTCACGCGCATCTCCTCCGCGCACTCCAGGGCGCGCGACGGGAGATCCGCCACCTGGTCGAACCACTCGTGACGGTGCGGGCTCACGCGCACGTGAATCAGCTCATGAACCCGCACGACGCGCGCACGCTCGTCGCGCTCCCACGGTACGCGCAGCACGCGACGACCGAGGTCGCAACTCGCATCCCCGCGCCACGACGATCCTCGCTCGATGTGCCACGGCTCGCTCGGGAAACCGTCGGCACGACCGGTCACCAGTTCAGGGAAGACGTCGACGTCGCTCACAGCGCCGCGACCCGCAGGGCGTCGAGCACACCGCCGGCCTTGGCGTCGCCGAAGACCAAGTCGGCGGCCCGAGATGCGCCGTAGTGGCGTCGTAGTTGGTCGAACGCGTAGAAGCTGCGCAGCGATATCCGACGTGACTCGTCGCCGAGCGAACCCGCGAGTGCCGGTCCTCGAAGGTCCTCACTCAGGCTCTCGACGGCGTTGAGGTGCGGACGGTCGACACGTAGACGCACCGCGAATCGATCGCGCAAGGCGGCGGGCAGCTCTTCGAGGTCCTCGACGTTGGTCGTCATGACGACCGAGAACTCGGGACCCGGCGTCACCCACTCCCCCGTCTCGGGATTGCGCCACCGCGCGGAGTCCGCCGAGTCAGTGATCGCGAGCAACGTGCTCAAGGCGTCGCCCGAGGCTCGGTCGACCTCGTCGATCACCAGCCGGCCGCCACGGCCACCGTGGGCGCTCCAGGCGCGGATCGCCGGCCCCTCACGCCAGCGCCACCTCCCGTCGCCCGCCGGCATCCAGGTCCCGGTGATCTCACCGGTCGTCAGGTCCTCGGTGCACACCAACCGCTCGGCGGGTCCGTGCGCGACGCCGGCGTGCAACGCCGCGTAGGTCTTTCCCGTCCCCGGGGGACCGTACAACACCACCCGGTCGATCCCCGCCGCCAGCACGTCGGCTACGTCACGCCAGCATTGGCCCAACTCTCGCTGTTCTTCGATGATCATTTCTCCACCTTTCCGACGACCCAACGGTCGGCGCAGGTGGCGCGATCACTGTGAACAATCGTGCGAGATCTTCTCCAGGACCGGCAGCGCCCGTTCCAGGAGCCGGCGCTCCGACTCACTCAGGGCATCGAGCTGGGCGCCAAGGCCCGTGGCACGCTCCTTGCGCAGCACTTTGAGCGTCTCGCCGCCCACCTCGGTCAGAGAGATCAGCGACGCTCGCTTGTCGTCGGGGTCCGACGAGCGCGTGACGAGACCCGCCTCCTCAAGTGAGGCCACGACCCTCGTCGCGGCGGGCGCCCCCAAGGACTCCTGGGACGCGAGCGCGCTGATGCGCAACGGTCCGCGCTCGTCCACAGTGACTAGCGCCGAGAGCTGGGAGGGGGTCAGCCCGGCCGCAGCGTGCTGGCGAATCGTACGCATCAGTCGACCGACGATCAGATTCAGCCTGGCCGCGACCGTGACGCCGTCTTCGTCGCCGGTGAGCGGTTTCATCGCACGACGTCACTCTCGAGGGCGACCTCACCGGGCACAGCGCCGCCGGCGATCGTCAGGTCCTCCACGTGCTGCTGGATTGACAGTTCCGAGTGGACGTAGCGACGGCCGCGCAGCGCGGAGAAAATCGCACCGATGATGGCCATCGCAAACGCCATGGTGAAGACGATGATCAGCCCGTGGTGGAATGGCGAGAGGATGAGGTTCGGGAAGAAGTGCTTGCCCGTCAGGGTCACCCACTGGGCGCTCGACACGTGCGCGACCGACTGGCTACCCAGCAGACTCTTGAGCGGGTTGAAGCCGAGGAACGACGAGAAGAGGCTGCCGACCGCGGGCAGGTTCGCCACAGCGTGGGCCTGGGCTGCGGCGACGCCGTGCGCAGACAGACCCTTGTACATAGCTGACGGCAGCGTGTTGGTGAGCCCCACGATCATCAGCGAGAAGAACACCCCGATGGATAGCACCATGCCCGAGTTCATGAACGCTGCCTGGATGCCCGCCGCGCCACCACGTTCATTGGCCGCCACGCTGTTCATGATCGCCGTCGAGTTAGGCGCCGAGAACATCCCGCCGCCTAAACCGTTCAGCGCCACGAGCAACGCGAAGTCCAGGTAGTGGAAGTTCGTGGGGAGCATCAGGAGCCCAATGAAGCTGAAGGCGAAGAGCAGCAGACCCGTCGTGGACAGGATCCGAGCCCCGTGACGGTCCGAGAGATAGCCCGAAACGGGTCCGGCGACGAGGAAGCCGAGAGTCAGGGGCAGCAGGTAGATGCCCGCCCATAGCGGCGTCGAGGCGTAGCTGTAGCCGTGCAGCGGCAGCCAGATCCCCTGGAGCCAGATGATCAGCATGAACTGCAAACCCCCTCGGGCTATCGCCGAGAGCAGTCCGGCGACGCTCCCGGTGAAGAACGCCCGGATCTTGAACAGCCGGAGGTTGAACATCGGCGACTCGACACGCGTCTCGATGACGAGGAAGACGGCGAGGAAGAGCACGCCGACAATGAACGCGGCCAGCACCCGCGGCGAGGTCCACCCCATGGAGCTCGTACCGTATGGCTGGATGCCGTAGACGATCGCCGCGAGCAGTGAGGTCAGACCAATGGCGAACGTGGCGTTACCCCACCAGTCGATCGTGGCGTTCGCCCGCTCACCGTTGTCGCGAAGACTCACGTAGCCCCAGATCGTGCCGAAGATGCCCACCGGTACCGAGACCCAGAAGACGAGTCGCCAGTCGCCAATCGATAGCAGGCCACCGAGGATGAGGCCAACGAACGAGCCACCGATCGCCGCCACCTGGTTGATTCCCATCGCGAAACCCCGCTGGTCCGGCGGGAATGCGTCCACGATGATCGCACTCGAGTTGGCGAACAACATGGCGCCGCCGACCCCTTGCACGAGTCGCCACATCACGAGCCACATGGCGCCGGCACCGTGGCTGAACGGGTCCAGTGCGAGCAGGATTGAGGCGACCGAGAACACCGCGAAGCCCAGGTTGTAGATCCGTACTCGTCCCTTTATGTCGCCGAGTCGTCCGAGGCTGATCACCAGCACGGCCGTGACCAGGAGATAACCCTGAAGGAGCCACAAGAGGTAGCCGACGTTGCCCGGTGACAACGGGTTAATACCGACGCCGCGGAAGATCGCCGGTAGCGAGATCAAGATGATCGAACCGTTGATCGTGGCCATGAAGATCCCCAACGTGGTGTTGGTAAGCGCGATCCACTTGTAGCGTTCCGGGTGAGCGTGCTTGAGAGCCATCAACGGGTCCAATCGCGATTAGATAGTTACTTGTTGACAAGTAAGTATATTCGCGGCCGGGCCCCTCGTGTCGGTTCTACGCGTGTTCCATTCCCGAAGATGTCACGAGACGCGGCGAGACCGGTCGCGAGATACCGCGATGACCTTCGGGTCCTCGTCGCACGGGCCCACCATGCTCGCCAGGCCCGGCGGGCCGCGGCCTAGGACTCGACGTTCTCGCCGAGGTAGACCGCCCGGACCCGTGCGTCGGTCAGCAGGTTCGACGCGATGTCCCCGAACACAATCTTGCCGTTCTCCATCACGTAGCCGCGGTCGGCCAGTCGCAGCGCCTGGGAGGCGTTCTGCTCGACCACCAACACGGTCGTACCGCTGTCGCGGATCTCACCGATGATTCGAAAGATCGTGTCGACGATCATCGGCGCGAGCCCCATCGACGGCTCGTCGAGCAGCAGCAATCGGGGCTGGCCCATCAGCGCCCGCCCGATGGCCAGCATCTGCTGCTCACCGCCCGACAAGTTGCCGCCTATCTGCTTGCGACGCTCTTTCAAGATGGGGAACGTCTCGTACATCCGTTCCATATCGTCGGTGTAGGAACCACGCCGTCTGAAGGCGCCGATCTCCAGATTCTCCTCGACGGTCATCTGCGGAAAGATTCGCCGGCCCTCGGGGACGTGGCCGATACCAAGGGTCGTGAACATGTGAGCCTTGGTGGTGGTGACGTCCTGCCCCTCGAACATGATCCGGCCGCTTTGGGGCGCGTGCAGACCAGACAGCATCCGGAGCGTCGTCGTCTTGCCCGCCCCGTTGGCGCCGAGCAACGTCACGATCTCGCCCTGGTTTACTTCGAAGGAAATACCGTGTAACGCAGTGATCGCGCCGTAGCGAACCACCGCATCGTGTACCTCGAGCATCACGATCGGTCCCCCGTCTCAGTCGCGGTCGAACCGAGATAGGCCTCGATGACCTTGTCGTTCGCCCGGATCTCTTCCGGAGTGCCCTGGGCGATGACGCTACCGAAGTTGAGCACGTAGAGCCGCTCGGCGAGTGACATCACGAGCTTCATGTCGTGTTCGATCAACAGGATCGAGACGCCCATCTCATCGCGAACCTTGCGAATCAGCTTCGTCAACTCGAGTTTCTCCGACGGATTGGTCCCGGCGG
The DNA here is from genome assembly GCA_021849435.1 of Actinomycetes bacterium. Next base: position 11,983 of record JAJZSX010000008.1, read on the forward strand.
CGGGCTCATCGAGCAGGAGCACTTGCGGTCCCGTCGCCAGCCCGCGGGCGATCTCCAGGCGCCGACGATCCCCGTAGGACAGCGACGAGGAGATCACGTTCGCCTTGGCTCGCAGCCCCACGAAGTCCAGGAGCTCTACCGTGCGATCATCTGAGAGCTTCTCGTCACGCCGGGTGGCGGGTCCGCGCAACATCGCGCCTACCACGCCGATCCCGCGATGTGACTCTGCGCCGATCTTGATGTTTTCAAAGGCCGTCAAGGCGCTGAACATCCGAGACGCCTGGAACGTCCGGGCAACACCAGCCGCGCTCACGCGGTGAGGCTTCTTGCCAATGACGTTCATGGGCTTGGCGTCTTTCCCCTGAAAGGTGATGGTCCCCTCCTGGGGCTGATAGACGCCCGTCAGGGAGTTGAACAGCGAGGTCTTGCCGGCACCGTTCGGGCCGATGACCGCCAGGATCTCACCACGCTCTTGGTGCAGTGTCACGTCGTTCAGGGAGACCACGCCACCAAAACGAAGTGTCACGTGGCCAACGTCGAAGATATTGTCGCTCACGGCGTGTCTCCCGTCAATACTTCGTTCATATGGCCCTCGCCCTGCTCGGCGAGCCCGATCTCGCGGTGACGTCGACGCGACGGAACGAGACCCGCCGGACGGAAGATCATCATCACGACAAGCAACGCGCCCAGGTAGATGTAGAGGTCCTGTGGCTGGTACCCCGCAGGCGGCGAGTGCAGCAGGAACATCGAGCCGGTCTGGATGACGATCGCACCGAGCACCACGCCGGTGATCGAGCCCATGCCACCGAAAATCACCAGCACGAGGATGTTGATCGAGAACTGCAGCGTGAAGCTCGACGGGAAGATGGTGTTCGATTGGCTCGCGGTCACGACACCGGCGAAGCCCGCGGTGGATGCTCCGATTGCGAACGCCATGACCTTGTACTTGAGCGGGTTGATGCCCACCGATTCTGCGGCGACCTCGTCCTCGCGGATGGCGGTCCAGGCACGGCCGACCCGCGAATGCTCCAGCAGTTTGAACCCGATCAGGAACAGGATGACGAATACGATCGTCAAGTAGTAATAGGGCACCGGCGTGAGACCCCAGAGGTACTTGATGGGGCCCACGTGCAGCGAGAAGTGCGGAATCGTATTGGTGCCCTGCGAGCCACCCGTGATGCCATACAGGTTGTTGGCAAAGATGGTGATGATCTCACCGAAGCCCAACGTCACGATGGCCAAGTAGTCACCGCGGAGCCGCAGGGTCGGCGCCCCAAGGATGATGCCGGCGCCCATCGCGAGCGCGATCGCGATGGGAATCGCGTAAAAGTTGTTGAAGTGGATGCCGAACGGTGCCGCCGTCGGCAGCGCTCCGGTGACCCATGCCGTCGTATACGCACCAATCGCGTAGAACGCCACGAACCCCAGGTCCAGCAGACCCGCGAAGCCGACCACCACATTGAGACCGAGTGCGAGCAACACGTAGACCGCGATCTGTTCGACCATGGCGGCCTGCCAGAACGGGTCAGTGATGAGCCGTGGCAGCAACAGTGCGACCACGAGGAGGACGAGAATCATCCCCCAGCGAACTGGGCGCGTGTGCGTGGCGGCCCGAGGAACGCTCATGGCCTTCGACGCCGCGGTCCGAACCTGTTCGCCCCACGTGAGCCACGTCGTCCAAATCGCGAACATGACCAGCGCTATAAAGAGGAAAACCACCCATCGCTGTGTCCGAAAGAGTCCAAAGAACGACGAGGCCTCGCCGAAGGAGCCGGTGAAACCCGCCGTCGGGGAAAGAGCGCTGCCCGGGGGCCCAGTCATCAACTCGAGCACCGCCATGGCTGCAATCGCAGAGAACAGCCGCTTCACGTGCGCATTGGCAAAGAAGCGCTTCACGCCGACCTCCCCAGCCGCTCACCGAGGATGCCGGTCGGACGGAAGAGCAATACCGCCACCAAGATCCCGAAGGCCACCACGTCCATGTAGGCGGCCTGTACGAAGACAACCGAGAGACTCTCGACGACGCCGAGCAGAAATCCGCCGATCATCGCGCCGCGCAGGTTCCCGATACCACCCAGCACGGCGGCGGTGAATGCCTTCAGGGCTGGAACGAATCCCATCGTGTTCGATACACCGGTGCCCATGCCGAAGAGGAATCCGGCCGCGCCGCCGAGTGCTCCGCCGACGATGAAGGTGAGCACGATCGTTCGGTCGATGTTGACACCCATCAGCGACGCGGTCTCGGCGTCCTGGGCGACCGCCCGGATGCTGCGACCGAGCTTGGTCTTAGCCACAATCCGGTCCAGCGTGAGGAACATGACCGCACCAGCGAGGAGGATGATGACGTAGTACATCTGGACCGGGGCGCCGAAGATGTGGAAGATCGGGTGGTTGATGTAGGGCTGGGGCATCGAGATCGGCACCCGGCCGAACTCCTTGCCCGCCATGTTGTAGAGGAAGTAGGACGCACCGATTGCGCTAATCAGATACGCGAGGGCGGGCGCTCGTCGTCGCCGCAACGGCCGGTACGCGACCCGTTCGACGAGCGTGGCCATTACTGCACCGACGATGCCTCCAACGACGATCCCGAGCACGATGAGTCCGACCGACGCGATGCCCGACGGGACCGCGGTGCCCACCAACGACTTCATCACGAAGTAGCCGGCGAACCCGCCCGACATGAAAATCTCCGAGTGGGCGAAGTTGATGAGGCGAAGAACGCCGTAGACGAGCGTGTAGCCGACCGCCACCATGCCGTAGAGAACACCATTGGCGAGGCCGCCCACGAACAGCGCCCAGAACTCAAGACGAAGCGTGGCGAAGTGCCCCGTGAGATAGTGCCCGAATGCTCCCAACAGTGCCCCCTAGAACGGTCCGACGAAAGTGTAATCAAATACGGAAGGGCCGGGGGAAACCCCCGGCCCTTCCGTTCAAACAACTTCAGTGACTACTCAAGACCGATCTGAACGATCTTTCCGTTCTTGACCTGGTTCACGTAGATCGCCGAACCCGCGATGTTGCCATTGGGCTGGAAGCGAATCACCTTGGTCATACCCTTCATGACCAGCTTGTGCAACTGCGCAACGATGCCCGCGCGGGTGATCTTCTTCAACTTCTTCATCGCCGCGATGATCGCGTTCGTCGCGTCGTAGGACTCGGGCGCGTAGGTCGCGTTGGCGGCGCTGAAGTGCGCCAGGGCCTGGTACTTACGGTTGAACACCTTGCTCGTTGAGCTCGAGCACGCGCACGTCAGGTAGACGCCGTTTGCGGCCGACGCGGGCGTCGTGTTCTGAATCAACGCCGGTGACAGTGCACCGTCGTCGGACATCACGATGCCCGTGTACCCGGCCGACTGCAGCTGGCCGAGGAACAGACCGAGGTCGCAGTAGTAGCCGCCGTAGAACATGGCGTCAGCACCGCTCGCCACGACCTGTGCCGCCGCCGAGGTGTACTCGGTCGAAGACGCAGTACCGTTCTGGCACTGTGAGGTACCAGGAACAGTCGCCGGGGTCACCGTCGCGCCGTCCTTGGTCGCCTGTGACGCGAAGGCCGAAGCCACGCCCGAACCGTAGGCCGTACCGTCGTTGACGACGTAGACCTTGGTCTTCTTCAGCTTCTTGACCACGTAGTTAGCGTCAGCCGGTCCCTGGACGTTGTCGTCAGCAACCACGCGGAAGAAGTTGTTCCAGTGGTTGGTCGCCAACTTCGGGTTCGTCGCCGAAGGACTCACGGTCGCCAGGTGGGCCTTGTGGTAGAACGGCTCAGAAGCTGCCGTCGCACCCGAGAACGCCGGTCCAACGACTGCAACCAGGTTCTTGTTCGCGATAGCGGCTTGCGCCTGGGTTGGTGCGATGGTCGGGTCGCCTTGGTCGTCATAGGTCGCAATCTTCAACTTGAAGGGAAGCTTGCCTGACGCGTTCGCCTGGTTGATCGCCAGCTGGACCGCGAACACCATGTTCAACCCGAGCTGCTGGTTCCCACCCGAGAGCGGTCCTTGATATCCAATGACGTAGGTCGGCTTGCCCGCAGCCCCCGAGGTTGACGCGATGCCGACAGCCGGCACCGCCATCAACAGCAGGGCACTGGTCGTAACCGCCGCCACCGTCTTGTTCAAACGAGGCTTAATCAACTCGTCCTCCTCAACTGTGTAATAACTCCCCCAGGCGCACGGGTGTGTCGCATACTGGACACCCCCGAGCCACCCCAGCGGATTCGTACTGGCCACCTTGGCCATCGCAGCACAGTAGCAGTACGAAGGAATGTGTATTGGGTCATCCAACTACCGTTCGACCCAAATAACGTGACCTGCGTCTTACGAACAGGTGTTTGATTCTCAGCGCTGCAGTCGCTACGATACGAACAGTTGTTCGTTCGTGAAAGGAGTGCCATGGCTGAGGTCCTCACCCCCATGCGCCGTCAGATCCTCGAGTTCATCATCGCCTGTCAGCGCGAACGGAACTTCCCTCCCACGATCCGAGAAATCGGCGACCACGTGGGGTTGAAGTCACCCGCAACGGTCGCGAACCACATCACAGTGCTGCGCGACGCGGGTTATATCGCGAAGAATCCCCAGCAACCCCGGACGCTGACGGTGCGCCTGGACGCTGATTCGATGGCGCCAGACGCTTCCGTGCGAAGCATTCCCTTCGTCGGCGACGTGGCTGCCGGAACCGGCGTGCTCGCCACCGAGAGTCTCCACGAGATGATGACCGTGCCCTCGCAACTCGCCGGACGGGGCGACAGCTTCGTCCTCCAGGTTCGAGGCGAGTCGATGATCGGCGCGGGGATCATGCCCGGCGACCTGCTCGTCGTGAATCGCCAGGCCACCGCCGAGACCGGTGAAATCGTGGTCGCCGGGTTGCCCGAAGGCGAGGCAACGGTCAAGCGCTTCTTCCCCCAAGGTGCCCGCGTCGTGTTGAAGCCAGAAAATCCGTCGATGGAACCGATGGAATTCGACTCGGCTGACGTGGCGATATTCGGTCGTGTGATTGCCGTCATGCGTGCCTATTAAGCGTTTTCTACCCGATTTAGAATTCACATTATGCACGTTCTCTTAATCGGTGCCGACCTCTATCTCGTCGGTCTCGGACTCACGGTGGCGATCGTCGTGTATCCCGCGTTCCATCTCGTGGGAGCAGGTCAGTGGCTCGCGTACCACGACGCCCACGTCCGACGGATCTCGGCTGCGGTCGCCCCGGCCTGGGCAATTCAGGGTGTCGGCTCACTCTGGTGGCTGCTCCACGGACCCCACCGACTCCTCGCCCTCGCTCACGTCGCGCTCGCCGCACTGGCCGTCGTACTCACCATGTTCCAGGCGCTACCGATCCATCACCGACTCTCGAGACATCACGACGACCAGGACATCACTCAACTCGAACGGTGGCACATCCTTCGCACGGTCCTGTGGATCGGGTGCGCAACGATCGTTATGCTCGCGCGCTAGCGGATCCAGGCCCCGAGCACCCGCGCGAAGTGCTCCAGCTCACTCGCCGTCACTCGCTCGTCGGGGTGGTGGGCGAGTAACGGATCGCCAGCGCCGAAGTTCGCCGCCGGTATGCCGAGCTCCTGGAACGTCGCCACATCCGTCCAGCCGACCTTCGCGCGCGCCGCACTGTTCGAAAGTTTCTCGAGGTCCCGTAACTGCGGCTCATCGAAGCCGGGGAGCGCCGCTGGCGCCCAGTCCTGCACCTCGACCGAGTCCCCGGCGTCAAGAAGTGGACCCAGCAACGCCCGGAGCGCCGATTCGGCGTCAACGTGGGTTCGGTCCGGTGCGAAGCGGTAGTTGATCACACACCGCGCGACATCAGGCACGACGTTGCCCGCCACCCCACCGTCGACCATCACCACTTGCATCTGTTCGGTGAACTCAACGCCGTCGATCGCGACGACTCGGGGCACGTAGTCAGCGACCCGCGTGATGACCGCACCGAGCCGGTGAATGGCGTTGGTCCCCATGAACGGCCGCGCGGTGTGCGCACGAACGCCCGACATGGTGACGGCCGCACGCAAGGTGCCCTGGCAGCCGACCTCGACGACGCCGCCCGTCGGCTCAGCCAACACCGCCACGTCGCCGACCACGAGGTCTGGCCGCAACTCGATCAATTCTCGGAGTCCCGATTCCGTGCGCGCTATCTCCTCGCGCGCGTAGAACACCCAGGTCAACTCGACCTGATGTGGCCTGTCGTCGCTCGCGAGATCCACCATCACCGACAGTGACCCCTTCATGTCGCACGCGCCGATCCCCGTGAGCATGTCGCCCTCTATACGGGCGCGATTCGGGTCCCCGGGAACGGTGTCGAGGTGTCCGGCGACGATCAACCGGGTCGGGTGCGATCCGGTCGTCCGGGCCACCACGTTGTCCCCTATCCGCTCGATGTCGAGACGTGGGTTCGACGAGAGCCGTTGGACGACGTAGTCGGCGATCGCCGACTCGCGGCCACTCACCGAGTCGATCAAGACGAGGTCTAGCACCCGATCGAGCCGCGTCACGTGGCGACACCGTGTTCGCGCAGCACCTGGTTCAGGGCGACTTTGTCGTGTCGTTCGCCCTCGCTGAGGCGACGGATGATCAAGACACAGGGTAGGTAGAACTCGCCGCCGGGGAACTCCCGCCGCCTACTCGCCGACACCGCCACGCAGTAGTCGGGGACGTGCCCGCGCGAGACCTCCTCACCGGTCGCTGCGTCGATTACTGGGATCGACGGGTTGAGGATCGTCCCGGCGCCGAGCACCGAGCCCCGTCCGACCCGGGCGCCTTCTACGACCATGCACCGACTGCCGATGAACGCGTCGTCCTCGATGACCACGGGCACAGCGTTCGCGGGCTCGAGCACCCCACCGATTCCGACCCCTCCGGCCAGGTGGACGTTCGCCCCGATGTGCGCACAACTGCCCACGGTCGCCCAGGTGTCGACCATCGTGCCCGGCCCGATCCAGGCACCGATGTTGACGTAGCTCGGCATCAAGATCACGCCGGGGCTGAGGAAACTACCTCGTCGAGCCGACGCGCCCGGCACCACGCGAACGCCGCGACGCTCGTAGTCTCGCTTCAACTCGAGCTTGTCCAAGTACTCAAAGGGCCCAACCTCGCTTCGCTCGAGGCCGCGCAAGCGAAAGAGCAGCAGGATCGCTCGACGGACCCACTCGTGGACCGTGACGTCGCCGCCGGGTTCGACGTCGAGCACCCGCAACTGGCCGTCATCGAGCATCGTGATGGCCAACTCGACATCGCGACGCGCCTCGACGTCATCGGGGGTCAGGGTGGCGATCTGCTCGTACCACGCGTCGATTCGATTCGCCAGGGTCGTCATGGCTTCATCGTACCGTCGGGTCAGATCGCACCCGTGAGCCGCGACGCGGTGA
>JAJZSX010000348.1 GCA_021849435.1 Actinomycetes bacterium
ACCTGCGCGCCACGGGTGGTCCGGGGATCCACCTCATCGATCTCTACCCCCAGCTGTACACCCAGCAGCCATCATTCGCGAACACGCCCTACGGCATGGCACCGGTACTGACCTACGCCCGAGACTTCCCGGGCCTCGCCCTCGGCTACCAGGTCCCGTCGATGCACTTCGCCATCAAGATCGTCAAATAGGTCGCATACCTCCCAACTGCGAGTGCCAGCGCCTCGCCCCCCGTGCGCAGGGGGCGAGGCGCTGACATGTCCGGGCGCAAGCCCACCCGAACGCTAGACGGAACGATTCGGCCTGTCACGTCACTGAATCGCTGGTCGCGACGTCGACATGTCGCGTCACGACCGCTGCGATCGCGACGCGGCCCCGCTTCCTCGCCGGCCTACCTACCCGTGTCGTCGCTCGTCGCGCCACAGCCGCTCGCCCGCGAGTGCGAGCAGGCTCGGCAGCAGCAGGCTGCGCACGACCGTCGCGTCGACAAGGACGCCGATGGCGAGACCCGCCCCGAGCTCTTGGAGACCGGCGACGTGGCCGGCGATGAAGCCCGCGAGTGCCCCGACCATTATCACCGCAGCGCTCGTGACCACCCCGCCGGTGGTGGCGAGGCCTTCGACGATCGCGGCGCGGTTCGCGAGCCCGAGGTCGTGGGCCTCACGGATCCGCGCGAGGATGAAGACCTCGTAGTCCATCGAGAGCCCGAAGAGAACCGCGAAGATGAAGACCGGTACCCAGCCCTCGATCTGGGACACGCGGTAGGTGCCGAAGAGGTCAGCGCCGAGACCGAGGCGAAAGAGCCACACGAGCACGCCGTAGGCGACGGCGACCGACACGAGGTCCAGGCCGATGGCGATCAGCGCCGCGGGAACCGAGCGCACCGCCCGGGCGAGGGCGAGGAAGGCGAGCACGAGGGCCGCGAGCACGAGCCAGGGGAAGACGCCGTAGATGGCGGTGAGGAAGTCGACCCCCTGGGCCGGTGCGCCACCGACGACGAGGGCGGTGCCGCGGGGGAATCGCGCCGCGGCCGCCTCCGCGCGCACGACGTGGACCAGTCGCTGGGTGACCGGGCTTCCGAGCTCACCCTGGCTGACGACGAGGATGCGCGCGTAGCGGTCCCGGTGGTCGACGAAGGGCCACGTCGAGTCGGCGGCCACCACCTCGACCCCCGGGGTGTGCAACAGGGTCGTCTCGAGCGCGATGCGGGCGGCGACCTCATTCGCGGCACTCGCGCCATTGGCCCGTCCGGTGTCGATCAGCACCTCGATCGGGGTAAGAATGCCGGGCCCGACGGTGCGATTCACGAGGGCGATCGCCCGAGCCGAGGGCATCGAGGGGGGGATGGCCGTGAGCGAGCCCGGCGTCAGGCTGAGCCCGGCGCTCGCCCCGGCGATGACCCCGAGACCGACCAGCGCGCTCGCGAGCACGGTGCGCGGGTGGGCAACGACGGTACGCGCCAGTCGGGCGAAGACGCCGCTGCTCGGGTCGCGTGGCTCGAGCAGTCCCCGCGGCCCGTGGGTCGCGACGCCGCGGCGCCCGACGACGCTGAGTAGCGCCGGTTGAAGCGTGAGCGCCGCCACGAGTGCGACGAGCGGCACGACGAGCCCCGCCGCGCCGAGCGAACGCACGAGGGGGACCGGCACTACGAGCATCGTCGCGAGCCCGATCGCGACCACGGCCCCCGAGATCACGACGGTCCGCCCGGCGCTTCCCATGGTGGCGACGATCGCGTCGGCGTCGTTTCTGCGCTCGAGTTCCGCGCGGAACCGGTGCACCATCAAGAGTGAGTAGTCGATCGCGAGGCCGAGACCGATCAGGGCCACCACGTTGGGGACGTAGAGCACCATCAAGACGTGACCGGCGAGCAGGTCGACGACCCCGAGGGCGACGGCCGTGGTGGCGCCGGCGACGAGGAAGGGGATCAGCACCGCGAGGCTGAATCCGAGCACACCGACGAGCAGCACCAGGGCCGCGCCGAGCGCGAGCAGCTCGCCGCGCGCGAGGTCACCGCGCAAGATGGGTGTGACGTCGGCCTGCAGCGCGGCGGGACCGGTCACGAGGGCCGTGGGCAGGTCGGCGCGGACGAGCGCAGCGCGCAGGCTCGCGACGGCGCTCGTTGCCTGGTTGAGCGAGTCGCGCGACTCGAGGTCCGTGAGCAGCAGTCCACCGAGCGCCTGTTGCTCGACGACGTGGAGCGAGGGCACGCGCGCGATCGCCCGGGCCAGTCGCGCCTCGGCGACGCGGTCGGCGCGAGTCGAGTGCAGATGGGGCATGACGACGGTGATGGCGCCCTCGATATTCTCACCGAACCGGTTGATCAGGATCGAGTCGGCCCTCGCCGACGCCGAGCCGGGCACCGCCAGTGAGGTCGTGAGGCGTTGGCCCAGCTGGTGGTAGCCGGCGAGGCCGGCGAGTGCCCCGACCAGCCACAGGGCGAGAACGGGGTAGCGCCAGCGGACAACCGAACGGGTCCAGTGGGCGAGCACCTAAGAAGGGTAACGCTCGCGAACCTCGGGTCGGTTAGACCTTGCCGCCGCGCCGGCTCTCGGCGACGCCGCCGAAGAGCGCCCAGACCACGAGCGCGAGCCCGGGCACGAGCAGCCAGATTCCAAAGACGAGGGCGAGCACCGTGAAGAACGAGCCCATGCCGAGGGTGAAGGGCCAGATGGAGGTGCCAGGGAAGGCACCGACGACGCCCGCGCCTTGCGCTTGGGTCGCGTTCGGGTCGTCCTCGGCGCGCGGGGCCATGCGTCGGCTCCACCAGTAGTAGTAGGCGCCGGGTAGGAAGCCGAGCAACATGCCAGCGAACATCATGACGCTGCCGGCGTTCTCGTGACCCCAGTTCCAGTAGACGGCGACCATCAGCCCGAAGAACAGGCCCAGACTGAGCAGGATCTTGGCCTCGACCCTCATCGCACGGGCTCCGATGGGGTCGCGGCGGGGGCCGGGGCGTGGGCAATCGAGCGGTGCTCGGGGTGGTTGTAGTCCCACGTCGGGCGCTCGGAGCGGATGACCGGCAGGCGGTAGAAGTTGTGATGCGGCGGGGGCGAGGTGGTGAACCACTCGAGGGTCTGGCCGTCCCAGGGGTTGTCGCCGGCCGGGTGCTTCTTCCAGCTCACGACGACATTCACGACGAAGAGGATCGTCGAGACCCCGATCAGCACGGCGCCAACCGTCGAGAGGTCGTTCAAGAACTTCCACTGCGGGTCGTGGGGGTAGATCGCCATGCGCCGGGGCATGCCGCGCAGGCCGAGCAGGTAGAGCGGCAGGGTGAAGACCTGGGTGCCGATGAAGAGGAACCAGAACTGGATCTTGCCGATGCGCTCGTCGAGCAGGTAGCCCGTGAACTTCGGGCCCCAGTAGTAGAGCCCGGCCATGCCCGCGAGCACGAGGGCCATGACTACCGAGTGGAAGTGGGCGACGACGAAGTAGGTGTCGTGGGTGAAGAAGTCGAGCGGGGGGCTCGCGAGGTAGATCCCGGTCAGTCCGCCGATCAAGAAGGTGACGACGAAGCCGATGGCCATCAACATGGCCGCCGAGAACCAGACCTCCCCTCGCCACATCGTGCCGATCCAGTTGAAGATCTTGATGCCGGTCGGCACCGCGATCAAGAGGCTCATGATCGAGAAGAAG
>JAJZSX010000349.1 GCA_021849435.1 Actinomycetes bacterium
CGATGGAGCGCGTCACCATTGACGTGCCCGAGGACTTCGTCGGCGCCGTGACGACCCTGCTCGCGACGCGCAAGGGCACCGTCGTGGACATGGTCAACCACGGCACCGGCTGGGTGCGCCTGGAGTGGCGCATCCCGGCGCGCGGACTGGTGGGCATCCGCACCGAGTTCATGACCGAGACCCGCGGCGCGGGCATGATGCACTCGAACTTCGACGGCTACGCGCCCTGGTTCGGCGAGATCCGCACCCGGCGAAACGGCGTGCTCGTCGCTGATAGGCGCGGGGACACGACGAGCAACGCGCTCGTTGACCTCGAGCAGCGCGGCGTGCTCTTCGTCGGCCCCGGCGTCGAGGTCTACGAGGGCATGATCGTCGGGGAGAACGCGCGATCCGACGAGATGAACGTCAATCCCACCAAGGAGAAGAAGCTCACCAACATGCGCGCGTCGGGCAGCGACAACTTCGAGAAGATCACGCCGCCCACCATCTTCTCGCTCGAGCAGGCGCTCGAGTTCATCGCCGACGACGAGGCCGTCGAGGTGACCCCCAAGTCGGTGCGCCTGCGCAAGACGGTCCTCGACCACACCCAGCGCGCGCGGCTCCGCAGTAAGAAGGGCTAGCCCAGTAGCATCGTCCCCGGAGGGATGACAGAGCGGACGAATGTACCGGTCTTGAAAACCGGCGTGGGCTTGCCCACCGTGGGTTCGAATCCCACTCCCTCCGCCCATGGACGTGCGACGCCTCGGCGCGCTGATGGCGCCTCGGTGGTGCTGACACTCGACTCGAGCCGTCGCACCGGCCGCCAGTCCGGTCAGCTGCTGGTTCGCACCCTCGAGCGCAGCGACGCCATCCAGTTCGCGGCCGCCCGGCGGGCCTCCTCGACCTCGACGCGCCGGTGCGTCGCCTCCTCGCCGGTCACCGGATAGGAGCCGAGGAACTTCACCCGCGCGAGGTGGGCCTGTAGGTCGACCAGGCAGTCCGCCACGATGTCGTCGTCGACGTGGCCCTCGAACTCGATCACGAAGCAGTAGTCCCCGAGCCCGCGCTTGGTCGGCCGGCTCTCGAGCTTGGTCAGGTTGATGTCGCGCGCGGCGAACCGGCCGAGGATCCCGTAGAGCGAGCCCGGCCGGTCGTTGTCCTGGAAGCACACGATCGTCGTGCGATCGTGGCCGGTCGGTGCGGCGATAGCGTCGCGGCCGACCACGACGAAGCGCGTGGCGTTGTCGGGGTGGTCCTCGATGTCAGCGGCGAGGGACGCGAGCCCGAAGATCTCCCCGGCCATCGCCGAGCCGACGGCGGCCCACGGCTCGTCGGACTCGGCCACCAGGCGCGCGGCCTCCGAGGTCGACGTCGACTGCACCACGGCCGCCCCCGGCAGGCCCGCGAGGAAGCCGCGGATCTGGGCGAGGGCGTGCACGTAGCTGTAGACCGTCGTGACCTGGTCGAGCGACACGCCCGGCCGGGCGAGCAGGTGCAGGTGGATCGGGCGCACGACCTCGCGCTCGATGTAGAGGTCGTAGTCAAAGACCAGTCCGTCGATCGTCGCCGAGACGGTGCCCTCGATGGCGTTCTCGATGGGCACGAGTGCCCGGTCGAGCCGCCCTTGGGCGATCTCGGCCAGCAGGTCGCCGATGGTGCCGACCGCGACGGCCCGGCCCTCGCCGAGGGTGGTGACGGCCTCGTGGGAGAACGAGCCCGCGGGCCCGAGGAAGCCGATCGTGGTCTCGCTCATGCCACATGCTACCGAGGCGTCGGCGCCGCTCTCGGCGTCCCGCGCGCACTGTCTACGATGGCAGGGGCCTCATTTGAAAGGTAACGAACTATGGGACATCCGATGTTTGAATACGACGCCGAGGCGACGAACGCGATCCTCGAGTACTGCCGCGAGCGCCTCGCCATGGACCCGGTGCCCCTCGACTACGGCGGGCTGGCCCCGCTGCCCCTGGACGAACTGTCGACGATGATCACCGCCGAGGGTCGCGCGCCGATCGAGGTGCTCGACTTCTTCGAGCGCGCGCTCGCCCCGGCCGTGGTCTCGAGCGACGCCTCGACCTACCTCGCCTTCATCCCCAACGCGCCGACGAAGAACTCGCTGCTCTTTGACATGGTCGTCGCGTGCTCGGGGCTGAACGGCACGAGCTGGCTCGAGTCGGCTGGGGTCGTGATCGCCGAGAACCAGGCGCTCGAGTACCTCGCCGGGCGCGCGGGCATGCCCGCGGGATCGGGCGGCGCCTTCGTCTCGGGCGGCTCGATGGGCAACCTCGCCGGTCTCACGGTCGGGCGCGACGTCGGTCGCACCCGGCACCCCGAACTCGACCCGCGCGCCGTGCGCTACGCCATCTCGGCTGACGCGCACTCGAGCGTCGGCAAGGCCCTGCACGTCATCGGGGTGGACGCCCTGCTCGTGGAGACCACCGAGCACCGCTTCACCCGCGAGGCGCTGATCGAGGCGCTCGCGAACGACCCGCACCCCGAGACGGTGATCGGCATCGTCGCGACCTCGGGGACGACCAACGCCGGCATCGTCGACGACCTCGAGGGACTTGGCGCCTACGCGCGCGAGCACGACCTGTGGTTCCACGTCGACGGCGCCTACGGCGGCGCGGCCATGATGTCGGCGACCGAGGGCTACCAGTTCACCGGGCTGCGCCACGCCGACAGCTTCGTCGTGGACCCGCACAAGTGGCTCTTCGCGCCGCTCGACTGCGCGGCCCTGATCTACCGCAACCCCACCGTCGCGCGAAAGGTCCTCGCCCAGCAGGCGAGCTACCTCGATATCCTGCACAGCACCGACGACGAGCACTACGAGTGGAACCCGTCGGACTTCGCGATCCACCTCTCACGTCGGGCCCGCGGCCTGCCGTTCTGGTACTCGCTCGTGACCTACGGCACGGCCGCCTTCGAGTCGGCGATCCAGGCCTCGGTGGACATCGCGCGGCGCGCCGAGGTGATCATCGGCGAGTACGACCACGTCGAGATGGTTCGCCCGGCGAGCCTCTCGATCGTGATGTTCCGTCGCATCGGCTGGAGCGACGAGCGCTACAACGAGTGGAGCCTGCAGCTGCTGCGCGACCAGGTCGCCTTCGTCACCCCGACCAAGTGGGAGGGCGAGACGATCGCCCGGTTCGCCTTCTTGCACCCCGACACCGACGAGGCGTTGATCCGCCGGATCCTCGAGACGATGCGCGACTAGCGGTCCTTTAGGAGCGGGTCGCCCGGGTCGCGCACGGCGGCCCCGCGGCCCTGAGCCGCGGCCCAGGCCACGCCGCCGAGCGCCTCGAGCACGACGCGGTTCCCGAGGTAGGCGGTGATCTCGGCGTGGTCGTAGGGCGGGGAGACCTCGACGACGTCTAGTCCCCCGAGGGGACCTTCCATGGCGATGCGGCGCACCGCGTCGAGCAGCTGGCGGCTCGAGAGGCCGCCCGGTTCGGGCGTGCCGGTGCCCGGCGCCGAGCCGGGGTCCACGACGTCCACGTCGACCGAGAGGAAGATCGCCTCACAGTCCGTGCGCGCGAGCTCGAGGGCCTCGTCGAGCACGGCGTCGAGTCCCCGGGCGACGATCTCGCCCATCTCGAAGGAGCGCATCTGCTGGTCGGCCATCCAGTCGAGGGTC
>JAJZSX010000350.1 GCA_021849435.1 Actinomycetes bacterium
CTCGATGACGAACTTGGTCGCCGCGTCCACGCCGTTGAGGAAGAGCTTGTCGTGTTGCTCAGGCGTCAGGTCGAAGTCCATCGCACTCAATCCGATGTTGTCGACCTATGCCGACATCGGCATAGGTCGACCTATGCCGAGTCGGGAACTATGCCGACCTTTCGTCATGACTAACCGCGGTGACCTGATGATGACTGAACCATCGGCGGGCCGGGGCCGACGGGGGTCGGCATAGTCACAGGTCCTCGAGGAACGCGAGCAAGGTGTCACCAGGACGATATCGCCCCGGGGCAGCGTTGGTAGGAGTCATGCGGTCCAGGGCACGTTGCTTGATGGTCATGTCGGCGTGCAGGTAGGTCTGGGTGGAGCGGATGTCGGCGTGTCCGAGCCACAGTGCGATCACGGCGGTGTCCACTCCGGCCTGGAGAAGAGACATCGCGCAACTGTGGCGCAGCACGTGAGGATGCAGTTCTTCGGGCCGCAGTGTCGGACAGTGGGTGCTAGCGGTGAGGGCGTGTTTGTGCACGAGTCTCTCGACGGCGTCACGGCTAAGCCGGCGACCGGTCCGCGTCGGGAACGCGGGCTCGTCGCGACGTCCAGCCCGTTCGCTCATCCACACCTTGAGAACGGCCTCGGTGGAAGCGGTCAAGGGAACGGCTCGGTGCTTGCGGCCTTTACCTTCACAACGGACATTGCTGCCAACACCCAGGCTGATATCGCCGCAGTTCAGGCCAGTGAGTTCCGAGACGCGCAGCCCGGTCTGCACACCGACGAGCAGCAGCGCCCGATCTCGTCGTCCCTCCCACCGAGATAGATCGGGAGCGTCGATGAGCGCGTCGATCTCGGGACTTGTGAGAAACGACACGATTGGCTTGTCGAAGCGTTTGGGTGGCATGGCGAGGACCCGCTGGATCAGTGCGGCGTGTTCGGGGTGGCGAAGCGACGCGTAGGAAAACAGTGAGCGGATGGCCGTCAGTCGGAGATTTCTGGTCCGTGCGCTGTTGTGCCGCTGGTTCTCGAGGTGGTCAAGGAACGCGCTGATCATCTCGATGTCGAGCACTGTCCAGTCGAGCTTGGCGGGCGCGACGCCGGTGCGATCCTGGACGAACACGAGGAGCAGTCTGAGCGCGTCGCGGTAGGAGGCGACGGTGCGGGGACTCGCGTATCGCTGCTTGGCGAGGCGATCGGTGAAGAAGCTCTCCAGGGTGGGGGCAACGAGTGTCATCGCGCGATCACCCCCCGGGAGAGCTCGAGGCGGCCAGCGGCGAGGGCGAGCAGTTCGGGCGCGGCGGACAGATACCAGTACGTCGAGCGCGGATCGCGGTGACCGAGATAGGTCGACAACCACGGGAGACAGACTTCGACGTTCTCGCCCGTCCGATACCACTCGAGCAGCGTGTTCACGGCGAAGGAATGTCGGAAGTCGTGAATCCTCGGACGGCTCGCAGCCCCGGCCCCGACCCCGGCCCCGTCACAGAGGCGCCGAAAGACCTCTTGGACGACGGGGTAGATCAATCTCGCTCCCCTCAACGACACAAAGAAGCTCCGGGTTGTTGGCCTCAGACAAAGCTGGTCACGGACCTCGGCGTAGCGCTCGAGTGCGCCGAGTGTGGACGTCAGCACCGGGACCTGGCGGGTCTTGGTGAACTTCGACTCACGAATCAACAGCACGCCGTTGCCCCAGTCGATATCACTGCGATCAAGATTGAGTGCCTCACCGATCCGCAGACCCGTAGCCGCCAGTAGACCAATCACGGTCTCGTGGGTGGCCGCGGGTAGTCGCTGGTGGAGTGAGCGGGCCGCGGCCATAAGTGCGGCGACGTCATCTGCGCTGTAGATGAACGGTGGACGCCAGCGTTGACGACTCGGGATCAGGCCCGGCGGTGGAACCTGCGTGCGCGGATCAATGCCGGCCATGTAGCGAGCGAAACCACGAGCCACCATCATCCGTGATGGCCAGACGCTGCTCGCCGGACTCACGTCGGGCTGCTGGGCCCAGGCGAGTGCGGCTTCGACGGTGACCGTTGGTGCACCGATGGCGTCGAGGTAGGCGACAAAACGCGGTAGCAGACGCCGCGCGTCGGCCAGTTCGTGTCCGAGGGCGCGCCGCAGCGCCAGGTAGTCATCGGCGGCCTTCGCGAGCGCGCTCATCGTGCTTGCGGCCATGGTTGGGCCACGCGACGCAGTGACGTGAAGTCAACCTTGGCGTAGATCGCGGTGGTGGCGAGGTCCTGATGACGAAGGACCTGACTCACCTCGACCAGGGTCGCTCCCTTGGCCAGCATGTCGGTCGCCAACGCGTGGCGGAGTCGATGGGCCCCGACGCGCGGCACGCCGGCGCGTTCACACGCCCGGCGACAGACGTCGCTCACCAGGTCTGGGCGGATCGCCCGCGTCGGTGCCTTGGTCGCGAGGAACACCGAGCGCAGTGTGGTCGGGCGTCGGGGCCAGCCCAAGTGGGCACTCAGCGCTTCGCCGACGTCGCTCACCAGCGGAAGACGATCACGGCGGCGGGCTTTGCCGCGCACCACCAATTCGCCACCGCGCCAATCAATGTCATCGAGTTCCAGTCTGGCGACCTCCACTGAACGCAGCCCGAGACGCGCAACGAGCATCAGTATCGCGAAGTCACGGGCGCCAACGGCGCTCGCGCGGTCACAGCGGTCGAGCAGTTGCTGCACCTGTCGGGGCGCCAGTCCGGTTGGGACACCGACGTCGTGCCAGCCAGCGACGGGGGGCACCGCCGTGGCCAACGCGAGCGGCGTTTGACCGGTCAGATACAAGAATCGCAACAGCGATCGAAGTTCCGCCACGCAGCCCTTCGCCGCGCCGAGTGACAGCCGCGCCGTCTGGGCCAGCAGAAACGCCACCACGTCGACTCCGGTCAAATCCTCGACGAACCTCGAACCCGCATTCGCGCGGCGCTCCTCCAGGAACCGACGGGCCAGCTTTTCGTAACGCAGCACGGTCGGCGCCGCGAGACCACGGTCGTGGACCATCCACTTTCGGTACTCAACGATCAGCGCCTCGACCGACGTGAGTGCCACGACATCGGGCGTGGTCACGACGCCTGCGCGGACAAGAAAATCGAGTAGCGGGCGAAAACTGCGCACCGTCGGTACGCGACACTGACCGGTGCTGCGCGACGCACCGATGAACTCAACGATCGACACGCTGTTCAGTTGCGACGCGTCGAGTCCCTTGACGCTCATCCACCGGCCGAGTTGACCCGCCTCCTTCAACATGTTGCGGACGGTATTTGGTGTGTACCCCAGATTCAGCAGTGTTTCGGTGAAATCATCGATAAACGGGCCCAAGGCCCCCGGCTTGCGTCTCGTTCCTGACATGACATTGCCTCCCTGTCGAGCAACATGCCCAACATCAGAAGACTTCATCGTTCACTGTGACTATGCCGACCCCCGCTGGCCCCGGTCCGCCGATGGTTCAGTCATCATCAGGTCATTGCGGTTGGTCGCGACGACAGATCGGCATAGTTCCCGAGTCGGCATAGGTCGACGACGAGCAACGCGTAGCGCCGCAGGCGCGCGAGCTCCTTGGCGAGCTGTCCCTGCTGGTGGGCCTCGGCGAGTCGCGTGACCCACTCGCTCGC
>JAJZSX010000351.1 GCA_021849435.1 Actinomycetes bacterium
TATGTTGGACACTTATGACGTTGCCGACGGGGGCACTCACCTTGAGTGTGGAGAATGTTTCCGTCCACTTCGGTGGGCTCTACGCGCTCAGCGACGTCTCCTTCAACGTGGCCGCCAACGAGATCGTGGGACTCATCGGGCCAAACGGGGCCGGCAAGACCACCGCGTTCAACGTGGTCTGCGGATTCCTGCGTCCCCAGAGTGGCTCCGTGCGCTTTCCGCACTTGGGTCGCAGTGATCTTCGCCCCCATCAGCTGGCCCACGCCGGCATCGCCCGCACACTCCAGGGGGTGGGCCTCTTCGAGCGGTTGACCGTCCTCGAGAACGTGATGGCCGGCGCCCAGAGCCGCCCGGGCGGTGGAGTGCTCTGGGGAGCGCTGGGTCTGCCGCGCTCCTCTCGAGGCGAGCGCGCGTTGCGTGCCGAGGCCCTCTCAAACCTGGAGCGTCTGGGCGTCGCCGGCTACGCGGCGTCGCTACCGGGGGAGATCCCCTACGGCATCGCGAAGAAGGTCGCCGTCGCGCGCGCCCTGATGGTCCAGCCGAGCCTGCTGCTGCTTGACGAGCCCGCGTCGGGGCTTGACGAGAACGAACTCGAGGAGTTTGCCCGCGTGATTGTCGAACTCGGCTCCACGACGAGCGTGCTGCTAGTCGAGCACAACATGGACTTCGTCATGCCCCTGGTGCATCGCTTGGTGGTACTCAACTTTGGCCAGGTGATCGCCGCGGGCTCGCCCGGGGAGATCAGCCACGACGAGACGGTTCTGGCCGCCTACCTCGGGGTGGACGAGTGATCCGCGTCGAGAACCTGAGCGTCAGCTATGGCGCGGTGACTGCGCTGCGAGACGTCACTTTCGAGGCGCCCACCGGCAAGATCACGACCGTCATCGGGGCCAACGGCGCGGGCAAGACGACGCTGCTGCGCACGATCTCCGGTCTCGTGAAGCCCCGGCAGGGCTCGATTCGATTGGGTGAGTTTGACTTGGTCGGAACCGCCACCGAGGACATCGCTCGACGCGGCGTGGCACACGTGCCAGAGGGTCGCGGAGTGATTGAAGAGTTGACCGTCGAGGAGAACTTGCGCCTGGGAGCTCTGGCGAGCAAGGTGGACCTCGCTGAGGGCATCGCGCGCCAGTTCACGCAGTTTCCCGCGCTCGAGTCGCGCCGGCGTAACTACGCCGCCACGCTGTCGGGGGGCGAGCGACAGATGCTCGCCATGGCCCGTGCGCTGATCGCACGCCCCAGCGTCTTGTTACTCGACGAGCCCTCCCTCGGTCTGGCCCCTCAGGTGACCGCGGACATGATGCGCACGATCAGTGAACTGTGCACCTCCGAGGACCTCACGGTGATCCTGGTCGAGCAGAACGCCAAGAGCGCACTGCGCATCGCCCACGACGCCGTGGTGTTACACATCGGCCGGGTCGCGGCCTTTGGCACTGCCGGGGAAGTCGCCGCCGACGAGAGCTTGCGTCGCTACTACCTGGGACTGGTGACCTGATGGGAACGTTCCTCGCCTCACGTGTGATGACCGACATCTTCGGCGGCTTGGCCACCGGGGCGGTCGTGGCCCTGATCGCACTGAGTCTGGTGATCATCTGGCAGTCCACCCACGTCTTGAACTTCGCCCAGGGCGCGATGGGAATGTTCGCGACCTTCGTGGGGATGAACTTGGTCTTTCACGGATTGAACTACTGGCTCTGCCTCGTGCTGTCCGTCGTCACGGGCATGGTCCTGGGCGGCGTCACCGAAAGGGTCTTGATCCGTCCCCTCTACGGCAAGCCCGAGATCAATCCCATCGTGGTCATGATCGGATTTCTCGGCGTGATCGAGGCCGTGATCGCCTCGATCTGGACGACCAACATCACGATGCTGCCCTCGCCGTTCTCACAGATCTACTACCAGTCGGCGGGCCACACCATCTTGGTCTCGCCGTTCATCTTCTACGAGGTCGCGGTGGTCGCGGCCGTGGTGATCGCCATCGCCCTGCTCTTTCGTCGTACGAACCTCGGACTGCAGATGCGAGCGGCGGCCCTGGCGCCCGAGGTGTCACGGCTGCTCGGCGTGCGCGTGGGGCGCCTTCTCACCTTGGGCTGGATCCTCTCGACCGGCGTGGGCACGTTGGCCGCGGTCGTCGTCTCGACCGGCCAGGTCCTGGCGCCCACCAACATGGACGGGATCTTTGTCTCAGCCTTCATCGCGGCGGCTGTGGGCGGTTTGGAGTCGCCCCTCGGCGCCATCGTCGCCGGGCTGGCGATCGGCCTGACTGAGCAGTTCATCCTCGACTTCTGGTCCACCAGCATCGCGCCGCTTTCGGGGGTCATCGTGCTGGTGATCGGACTGTCACTGCGACCCCAGGGCCTCTTCACCAAGCACGTGTCGCGCAGGGTCTGACGAGAATGGTCCGCTCGCTCTCTCAGCGCTATCCCACCAGTTTCCGGCTGGTCGCGTCTGTGGTGCTGTGCGCGCTGGCGCTCGCCGTCACCTTCGTGCTGACGCCCCTTGACGACTCGAAGCTGGCCGGGGGAGCGGCGATGTCGATCGTGATCCTCGGGTTGAGCTGGTTGATCGGCTGGAGTGGCCAGGTCTCGCTGGGCAACGCGGGATTCATGGCGATCGGGGCCTACACGACCGCCATCTGGGCGAACCACCACACGACCAGTCCGATCATCTGGTCGCTGTTCCTCTCGACCGTATTGGGAGGGGTGAGCGGACTCGTGCTGGCGTTGCCGGCGACGCGACTGCGCGGTCCCTACCTGGCCGGCATGACCCTCGCGTTCTCCTTCGCGGTGGCGCCCTTGGCCATCGATTCACGCTCGCTCACGGGGGGATCGGGTGGTCTCTTCATCAACTTCTTGAACGCGCCGTCGTGGTTCGCGAACCTCTTTTCCGGCTCGGACGCGTTAGTCAAGGCGAACGCGCAGTGGCCCGCCGACGTAGCCATCGTCGTGGCGGCCGTGGCGTTCTTCTTCATGGCGAACCTCTTTCGCTCGCGCACGGGCCGCGCGCTGCGCCTGGTGCGCGACAACGAGGTGGCGGCCGAGCTGGTGGGCGTCAACCTCCAACGCACCCGCACGCTGGCCTTCGTGATCTCGGCGGCCTATGCGGGGCTCGGCGGATCGATGATGACGCTGCTCTCGGGTAGCGTGACGCCGCAGACCTACGGACTTACGTTGTCGATCCTTCTCTTGACCCTCATGGTCCTGGGGGGCATCGGCACGCTAAGCGGCGCCGTAATCGGTGGACTGATCTACTCGTACTCGGACAACATCGTTTCCGTCGTCAACAAAGTGACCGGAGTTAACCCGACCTCGACCTTTGGCGCGAACTTGAAGGGCATCGTGTTCGGGGTGCTGCTCATTCTCACGATGATGCTGGCGCCACGCGGATTGGTGGGACTTGGGTCCTATCTGCGTCGTCTTGTGAGGCGCTGAGCGATAATGACGCTCAAACTGTGATAATCCGTTACTGAGAAGTAACCAAAATTTGTTCACCCGCGAGGGTGGAAGGGGAGGAACATATGTCACGAGTTCGAATCCGCCGGGCGGCGACCCTGGCGTCAGCCTCGGCGCTGACGCTCGGGATGCTGAGTGCCGGGCTGGCCGTGAGTGCGG
>JAJZSX010000352.1 GCA_021849435.1 Actinomycetes bacterium
GAGACGACCTTGGTCCACTTCGTCGTACCGGCGTTCGGGCCGCGCGTCGTATAGAAGAGCTGCGCCTTGCGAAACGCCGCGTTCACCTGGGTCGGACCCATGCCAATCACGTTGGGCACCGGGCGCAAGCCCTGGGCGGCCGAGGTGGTGGTCGTGGTCGGTGCGACGGTCGTCGTCGTAGCACCGACAACCGTCGTCGTGGTCGCGCTCGCGGGCGGACCATTCGAGAGCACCAAGGTCACCGTCGAGTTCACGGGCACCGACGTCGGGTTCGCACTTGCGTGATAGGTCACGCGCACCACCCGCCCGGCGGCCATGGTGGTGCTCGCCACCGCGGCGCTCGAGGGACACAGCGCGGTCACGTGCAGCGCGGCCAGCTGCGAGGTCGCCGTGGTGCAGTCCTCGCCGATCAGGTTCGGCATCGTGACCATCACCGGGCCGTCCGAGACGACCACCGTGATCACGAGCCCGGCCTTCGCCGAGGAGCCGGCCGAAGGGCTCTGGGAGATGATCTCGTTAGCCGGCACGTGCGCAGAGTGCTGGTGTCCGGTGACACTCAGGGTGAAGCCGTCACCCTTTAGCAGGTTGGGCGCCTGGCGATAGTCGACGTTGACCAGTGAGGGCACCGTGTGAGTCGAGTTGAGAAGTCCCAACTTCCACACCGCCGCGCCGCCGAGGGCGGCGAGCAGCAGGATTATGGCGGCGACTAAGAAGAACATGCGCCGTCCCCGCGACGGAACGGGCTCGGCGAAGGCCAGGGAGCGCTGCGGCGAGCGCGCGATGTCCACACTCGGGCGCAAGCGGCGCGGCGCCTCGGGGTCGCCGACAATCTCATTGGGCGAGGGCGGGCGAAAGCCGATCGACGAGCGCGGCGGTGGCGGGGCGAACTGGGCGAGCAGCGGCGTGCTCGCCGGTGCGTCCACCGTGAGAGGGCTCGCGTCGGCCACCGCGTTGAGGCGCGTAGCGAACTGCTCGGCGTCGATGCGCAGCAGTGGGTCGGGGATCGTCGCCTGGGCGAGGAGCAGGTCGAGGGTGCCCAGCTCGGCGCGCACCGGCAACGGCGTCGAGGCCCGGCCCCGCGCCATGGCCTCGGCGCTCATCGACTCGAAGGGCGAGGTGCCCGTGGCCGCCTCGAAGAGGATGAGGGCCAGCGCGTAAACGTCCGACGTATCACTCGCGCCCTCGCCGGCGACCTGCTCGGGCGCCAGGTAGCGGGTTTGGTCCAAGCTGGGCGCGCCGCGATAGGCGGCGGCCAAGCCCGCCAAGGCGATGTCCGCCACGCGCACGCGGCCCTCGCCGTCAAAGAGCAGCTTCTTGGGCGACAGTCCCCCGTGCACGACACCGTTGGCGTGCAGGTAGGCCAACGCGCTCGCGACGTCGCGGCCCAGGCGCGCGGTGTCCTCGATACTCAGGTGACGCCCCGAGGCCAGCAGGTCCTCGAGCGAGCCGCCCGAGAGGTACTCGGTCACCACGAAGATCGAGCCGGACTCCTGGCCGCCGTCGTAGACCCGCGCGACGTGGGGGTGCCCCAAGGTGGCAGCGCGCACGATGTTGTCGCGAAAGTCCCGGCGCACGTCCTCGTGCGCGGCCCACTTGGCGAGGAGTACCTTCACCACCACGGTGCGGTGCAGCGAGAGGTCCTCAGCGCGATACACCTCGGCGGTGTGACCGACGCCGATCAGGTCAATGATGCGATAGCGCCCTACGAGGGCGTGGTCGGGTGCAAACGTGGTCGACATCATCGCTCCTTACCCTACCGATGAGGCTACGCCACGGTGTTGCGCCAGACGCCCATTGTCAGCAAGTACTCGAAGTCCTCGCCCGCCACGAGGGGCACGCCGAGCTCGCGCGCGCGGGCCAGCTTCGAGGCCCCCGGCGATTCGCCCACCACCACGCAGTAGGTCTTCTTAGATACAGATCCCGGCGAGGTGCCGCCCGCCGCGACGACCGCGGCCTCGGCCTCCTCGCGCGTGTAGCCCTCCAGGGCGCCGGTGACAACGACCGCTCGCCCGGCTAGCGCCGCGGCGGCCCCCGAGCGCTCGGGTTCGGGCTCGGCGAGGGAAAAGCCCGCCTCGCGCAGGCGCGCGACGCGCTCGATCACCTCAGGCTCTCGCACGTAGCGATAGAGAGAGGCCGCGATGACCGGGCCGACGCCCTCGACGGCCTCGAGCACCTCGAGGTCCGCATCGGCCAGGGCGTCGTAGGTGCGCAGAGCGCCGGCCAGCGCGCGCGCCGCCACCGGGCCCACGTGGCGGATGCCGAGTCCCACCAGCACGCGACTGAGCGGCTGGGCGCGCGCCGCGTCGATCCCCGCTACCAGGGCGGCCGCCGATATCTCACCGAAGCCCTCCAAGGGCGCGAGGTCCTCGGCGCGAAGGCGAAACAGATCGGCGACGTCGGTGATACGTCCCTCGCGCAGGAGCTGGGCGACGCGCTGCTCGCCCAGCCCCTCAATGTCAAGCGCTGCCCGCGAGGCAAAGTGAATGACCTGTTGCATCAGCTGGGCCGGGCACGTCGGGTTCACGCAGTAGGTGTCGGACTCTCCCTCGCGACGCACCAGCGCCCCCCCGCACTCGGGACACGCGGTGGGAAAGTGCCACTCCGGGCCGCGGGCAACACCTTCCTCGGGGATGCGCGCGAGCACTTCGGGGATCACGTCGCCGGCCTTGCGCACGATGACCAGGTCGCCCGGGCGTACGTCCTTGATCCGCACCTGGTCCTCGTTGTGCAACGTCGCCATCGCCACGGTCGAACCGGCCACCGACACCGGATCGAGCACAGCGTAGGGGGTGGCCCGACCGGTGCGCCCGATGGAGACCTCGATAGCGAGCAGGCGCGTCGAGCGCTCCTCGGGGGTGAACTTGCGCGCAATCGCCCAGCGCGGCGCGCGCGAGGTCGTGCCCAGGACCCGTCGCTGGGCGAGGTCGTTGACCTTGATGACCGCGCCGTCGATCTGATAGCCCAGGTCGTGGCGATGCGTCTCGAACCAGCTCGAGCGCGCGACCATCTCCTCGATGCCGGTGACGACGACGAGTTGGGCGGCGGTGAGAAAGCCCCAGTCGGCCAGCTGGCGGATCGTCTCGTCGTAGGTCGCGTACGCGCTCTCGTCACCCACCAGCTGGTAGGCGAGGAACGACAGCGGCCGCGACGCGCTGACCCGGGGATCTTTCTGGCGCAGGCTGCCGGCGGCGGCGTTGCGCGGGTTGGCGAACTCGCGCTCGCCGCGCTCGCGCTGGGCCGCGTTGAGCCGCTCGAAGTCTTCGTTGGCGAGAAAGACCTCCCCGCGCACCTCAACGCGGCCGGCCGCGCCGATGGACATCGGCATCCCACGAATCGTGCGCACGTTGCGCGTGACGTCCTCTCCCACCCGACCGTCGCCGCGCGTGGCGGCCTGGACGTAGACGCCGTCGAGGTAGGTGATCGCGAGCGCCAGCCCGTCGATCTTGGGCTCGACGGCGAAGGCCACGCTCGCGGCGTCGAGCCCAAGGCCCCGGGCGACCCGATCGCTCCAGGCGCGCAACTCGTCGGCGTCAAAGACGTTGTCCAGGCTCAGCATGCGCTCGGCGTGCACGACGGGAGAGAACGTGGGCGCCGCCGGGGCGCCGACA
>JAJZSX010000353.1 GCA_021849435.1 Actinomycetes bacterium
GAACAACCAAGGCGTAGGACTGCTGCTGAACGAGAGCGGCACGCCAATTCGCCTCAAGACGTTCTACCTCAGCGACGACGACATCCGAACCATCGCCGAACGGGGTCGTCGACTTCGCGACGCTGCCGAATTCGAGGCCGAGTACGATTTCGAGCCCGAGGACAACTCGTGGTAGTCAACCGCTCCGTTGACGCGCTGCTCGACGATCGAGTATTGGTCGGTGTCGCGGCACGTACCCGCACCACGGCCACTCTGGAGCGTTTCAACGATCAGGGCGAACGCTGTGGCTGGTGCGCCCACCCGATCCGCCTGATTGGCTCGGTAACGTCAGTGGACGCAGCGACGGGCGAGGTCGTGCGCACCTACTCCACGAACGGCGAGCCCGACGGCCTACTGCTGAAGGCCTGCGGCACGAGAAGGGCCACCCGGTGTCCCTCGTGTGCCGCCACCTACGCGAGCGACGCTCGAATACTCGTGCGCTCGGGACTGTCGGGTGGCAAGGGCGTACCCGACACGGTGTCGACGCACCCAATGGTCTTCGCCACGTTCACCGCCCCGAGTTTTGGTACCGTGCACGGCACTCGCTCGAAGAATGGACCCTGTCGACCTGGTGCCAAGGGTCAGCGTTGCGCCCACGGCAAGAGACTCAGTTGCTGGCATCGACACCACGACGGTGACGCGCTACTAGGTCAGCCGCTCTGCAACGAGTGCTACGACTACGAAAGCGCGGTGCTCTGGAACGCGACGTGCCCCGAACTCTGGCGGCGCACCACCATCTACGTGCGCCGAGAGTTGGCCCGTCAACTGAGACTCAGCGTCACGCAGTTCGATCGCGAGGTCCGACTCTCGTTCGTGAAGGTCGCCGAGTTCCAACGTCGAGGCGTGGTGCACCTGCACGCGGTCATCCGACTCGACAGCCGCGACGACGGGGCCGTATCGCCCGCAGTGGGGGTCGATGCCACGATGTTGATTGCGGCCATTCACGCGGCCGCCTCGAAGGTGTCGGCACCACTTCCCCTCGGGTTCTCCGACGAGCCGCTCGGCCTCGCGCGTTGGGGCCAACAACGTGACGTGCGCGTCATCGCCAGTGGTGAGCCGGATGAATCGCCCGCGGACGCTTCACGCGGTGACACGAGTTCAGCGTCGACCGGTTCACGCGCGATAGCCAACTACATCGCCAAGTACGCAACCAAGTCCACCGACGATGCGGGTGCGCTCGACCATCGCTTGACGAGTCTCGATGATCTCGACGACTGCCGGGTGACCGGCCATCTTCGTCGGATGGTTGAGACCGCGTGGAATCTGGGTGCGCGTCCGCACCTCGCGCGCCTGCGGGCCTGGGCGCACTCGCTCGGCTTCGGTGGTCACTGGCTTACCAAATCGAGGCGCTACTCGGTCACGTTCTCATTCCTGCGTCACCAGCGTCAAGCGTGGCAGGTCAGGCGCACCAACCCTACGACGACCAAGGCGACGATCAACCTGGGCCTGTGGAAATGGGTCGGCGCCGGGTGGCTCACGGCGGGTGACGAGTGGCTCGCAGCATTGGGCCATCGAGCCCGAGCGCATTCTCGCATCGAGGCGCGTGAGGCGTGTGACCGTCAGAAGAGCCAGAACACCGTGTGGTCGTGGAGCGGAGACGACGACAGTTCCCTTGGCGTCAGTCCTGGCGTGGAGGTGCGATGGTCATGACGCTGCGCAAGAACCCTCGTCCAAAGGTCGCCTACCCTGGCTCTCGTGGTCCCGGACCCGGCCGACCCGTGCAGCCCCCTCGACCAACGACCCCGAAGGAAGCCGCCTCGGTTTCGCTGTGCATCAACGCACCCGTCTTCGTCGATCTCTCGAACGCGGATGAGATACGCGCGACAATCGCTCTGGCGACGCTGCTCGGATCCATACTCGGCCGAACGGTGTCTGGTGGCCGTCACCCCGGAGTCGTGATCGAACCCTCCGATGTCACAGCGTCGACGCATGGTTGACTAGCAACGTGGACGTTCACTGTGTTTGAAGTTGTGTCCACCAACACCGATTGAGGAGAGCATCGTGCGCATCGCGACCTACACCCGGATTTCGACCGACGAGGTCAACCAGCCCTACTCCCTGGGTGCCCAGTCCGAGAAACTGAGCAACTACGTCGCGAGCCAAGAGGACTGGGAACTGGTGTCCACCTTCACCGACCAGATGTCAGGCGCGAAGCTAGAGCGCCCCGGACTCAACGGTGCGCTTCGCGCCGCGAAGGCCAGAAAGTTCGATCTCCTGCTCGTCTATCGTGTGGACCGACTGTCGCGCAGCGTGCGCGGGCTCGCCGAGATACTCGAAACCCTCGACGGGGTGAACGTGGGCTTTCGCTCGGCGACCGAACCCTTCGACACCACGTCACCGGCTGGTCGCATGATGGTTCAGATGCTCGGCGTCTTCGCCGAGTTCGAGCGCGCCACGATCATCGACCGCGTAATCGCGGGCATGGACCGCAAGGCGAGCCTCGGTGGCTGGTGTGGCGGCGTCGCCCCCTACGGCTACCGCGCGGTGAAGGGCGAGGGTCGTCTCAGCGTGGATGAGTCCGAGGCACCGCTCGTGCCGGTGCTCTTCGACCTCTACGCCAACCAGCACCTCGGCAGTCACGCCGTCGCCAACTGGCTCAACGCGGCGGGCCTGGTGACCCGCTCGGGCAAACCCTGGTCCTTCAAGTCGGTCCTCACGGTACTGCGCAGTCGGGTCTACCTCGGCCAGGTCCGCTACCGCGACGGCTGGTGTGAGGGTAGCCATCCCGCCCTCATTGACGAGGAACTCTTTGCCGCCGCGCAGGTGATCCTCGATGAGCGCGCAGAGGACAGCGCCAAACGCGCGACCAACGCCTCGGACTACCTGCTCACGGGACTCGTGGTCTGCAATAACTGCGGCCAGCGCTTCAGTGGCACGCGCGCGACCGGTCGCCACGAGACCTACCGCTATTACACGTGTGGTTCGCGCCAGCGCTACGGCACCAAGACCTGTGACGCCGACCGGCTGCCCGCCGAGGTGCTCGATAGCGCCATCATCGAGTCGCTGCTCGCCGCCTACGAGGACTCGGACCTCTTTCGCGCCGCCGTTGGCCAAGCACAGTCCCAGGCCCGCGACGGTCACTCGCGCCACGACGATGAACTGCGCGCCGTCACCAATGAACTCGCCAAGGTCGACGCCAGTGTCGACCGCTACCTGCGAGCCTTCGAGTCGGGTTCCATGCCCGAGGCGCTGTGCGGCGAGCGAGTGAAGGAACTCGCCACTCGCGCCACCGTTCTTCGAGCGCGCCGCGAAGAGTTGAACGACGAGATGGAACTGGCCGACATCACGTGCGCCTCGCCCGAGGAGCTCGCTTCACTGCGCGACCGGGTGAACGAGGCCATCGCCGAAGGCTCACCAGCCGTCGTTAAATCGCTCCTGCAAGCCCTCATCCACGAAATTCGAGTTGATAGCCGCCACGCCATCCAGCCCGTATTTCGCGTGCCTTTGGCTGGCGACGCGATGGCGGGCGATGCGGTTCGCGCACCGTCCCGGTCGGTGGGCGCTGAGGGACTCGAACCCCCGACCTGCTGAGTGTAAATCAGCTGCTCTAACCAACTG
>JAJZSX010000354.1 GCA_021849435.1 Actinomycetes bacterium
ACTCCTTTTCGTCATGTGCGTTCTCCTATCGTGCGCCCGACGTCGTCAGGACGCGTGGTGAAGTCATGGAGATCGTGTGGAGATTGGACCTGCGGCGAGAGCGGGGTCACTGCCGGCGATCGAACGCTTCGGCGCAACCCACCGAGCAGAAGTAGACCTCGGTGCCGTCGGCGGTCCGCGTCGCCGCCGCCGAGGCGGGCTTGACTCGCATGCCGCAGATTGGATCGATGCTGTCAGTGCCATCGGCGCCCGCGGCGGAACCGTGACTGTGCGCGCCTGGGTTGACCGACTTCGAACTGCGCTTCTTGAACATTGCGTGACTCCTTACTCTCTCTTCGCGCCCTTGTGGCTCGACCGGGTGACCACCACGACTGGGGTGATCGGTAATGTGCGACGCGGCCAACAAACCGGGCGTGGTGGCCAGCGCAACGCTGCGCCGGCCGTACTCGTCGCGACACATCGAACTGCAGAAGTAGATGGTCCCGCCGTTGACGGCGAGTTCGTAGATGGCCGACGCGGGATCGATCACCATCTGGCAGACCGGATCGACCACCATATCGGCGGAAAGACCCGCGTCCTCGGCAATGGCCATCGTGAGCAGCGCTGAATCGGCGCCGCCGGTATCGAATCGATCCGCGCAGCGATCAGAGCAGAAGTAGTGTCGTTCGCCGTTGCGTAGACGCATCGCGGGAGCCGTCGCGATCTGAACTTGCATGGAGCAAATTGGGTCGATGGCGTAGCCCACGCCTGCTCCCAACCGTTCGCGGTTGCGATAGATCCAGTACCAGGCCGCGAAGAGCGCCAAGAAGACGAAGTTCAGGTACGTCGTGTAATTCCAGGAGAAATGCGCCGGCGCGACTTGCGTCGGACGCACGCTCGGCACGAGCTTCCACCATTGGAACAACTCTTCGGTGAGAAGACCCGCGAGAGCCATCACCAACCAGAATGTTGCCAGCATCTTGAGCATGATTCGCGTGCCGTAGTAGCGCCGGTAGATCATGAGAAGGGGAAACGCGATCAGGTCGGCGAAGATGAATGAGACCACGCCTCCGAAGGAGATACCGCCGTGCCAGAGAGCGGCGGCGAGGGGCACGTTACCAACGGAGCATACGAAGCTGATGATGGCAATGAACGGCCCGATCAGGGCATTTTCTAGTGACGTCCAGAATCCGTGACCGTGGAGGAACAGCACATTCCACCAGCGAACTGGTACCGCCGTCGCGAGGATCCCCGCAATCCCATACCCGACGATCAGCTCCTTGCGCAACATCGTGAGATCGGACATCGTGTACGTCGCCGCGTTGGCCCAGCCTTCGGGTTGATTCATCCGGTTCGTCGGCGTCGCGTGGTCGTGCGCCGGGTCGGCTTCGTGACCATGGGCGGGGGCGACTGATCCGGCTAAGCGCCGGCGAGCTTGCTCGATCTGGCTTCCTTTGAACCACGCGCCGGCGAACGCGGCGAGCAGAACGATCATGATCGCTCCACCGATGAACTCACTCGCGGCGAACTGCCAGCCCATGAGAACGATCAGGATCACGCCCAACTCCACGACCAGGTTGGTGGACGCGAACATGAAGACGAGAGTGGCAACGAAGTCCGCGCCCTTGACGAAGAGGGACTTTGACATGGCCGAAGCCGCATAACTGCACGACGACGAGATCATCCCGTACCCCGACGCCCGGGCCGTCGCCACCACGCCGTGATTGCCGAGCCGGCGTTGCATCGCCTCGCGACTGACGAACGCTTGAACCATTCCCGACAGTCCGAAGCCGAGAATGAGGGGCCAGAGGGTCTCCCAAAACATGAAGAACGCTTCGCGTAGACCCCGGGCGAGCCCAATCGCCAGCCCGGTGAAGGACAACACCGTCGCACTCATTGGTTCCTCGATTCTGCTTCTCGCCGGGTGCACGTTTACGGTGCCCGCGACGAAGTGTAGTACCCCATAGAGGTATGGAGTACAAGGGAGATCAATGACCGAATTGTGGCCCACCGTCAGCGTCGTCACGATGGAGGCGCGCAGCGGGGACCGCCGCCGGGATGGGACTTATGCCTCTACCCCCTACCCGTATGAATTTAGTTATATTCACCATAGGGGCCAGTGAACGTAGCGAGCTACGAAAGAAAGGATGAGCCTTATGAGTTCAGACTCCGCTGGAACACCGTGTGAGCGAGCGTGGCCCAAGGACATGTTGCGCATCACCTTTGGACTGGTGTGGGCGATCGATGCCATGTTGAAGTGGCTACCCGGTTTTCGCTCGACCTTCATGGGAACGGTGATGGGCGAGTCGGCGGGCCAGCCGCGGTGGCTCCACCCGTGGTTCTCGTTCTGGATCGACCTGCAGCATCACCGAGCAGATTTCTTCGTCTATTCGACGGCCACCGCGGAGACGCTGATCGCGCTGGCGCTGATCGTCGGATTCGCTCGAAAGTACACGTACGTCGCGGCGGGACTCTTCAGCCTCATCGTCTGGGCGACGGCCGAAGGATTCGGTGGGCCTTACACGGTGGGTGCTTCGGACATCGGAACAGCCGTGATCTACGCCGTCGTCTTCGCGAACCTTCTCGCCATGAACTACTACGCCGGCCCGGCCCGGTTCAGCCTCGACTACTACCTCGAGAAGCGGTACTCCTGGTGGTGGCACGTCGCCGAGGTACGTCGCCCGGCGAGCGACTCGGAACTGGCGACTTCGAGCGCCACGCTGGTGTCGCAACCGGCTTGACGTCGTGCGGCCAATCGCGGACCGTCCCCTCCAGCGTGATCCGCGATTGGCCGCCAGCACCGACAGCGGGACCGTCTCACCACTAGGAACGGTTCTCCGAGCGACGTTCACGACTACGGTGGTGGAGACGTCCGAGCGAGAAAGGCAGCCGGGTGACACCTTCACATTCCGAAGAGCATCTCGCCATGATGGCGAATCGCCCCGCACCAAAAAGACGCCGGGGGTACGCGTCGGGCAAGGATGACTATTTGGACCGGCTCCGCAAGATCGAGGGTCAGGTTAGAGGAATCCAGCGAATGGTCGAAGAAGACCGTTGGTGTCCCGACATCGTCACCCAGATCGGATCGGTGAGTGCCGCGCTGCAAGAGGTCACCGTTGGGCTGTTGAACGATCACCTCCAGCACTGTGTTGTCGATGCGGTCAACCGGTCCGAACAGGACGGTGGCGAAGCGCTACGCGAAGTAGCGAGCACGATTCGTCAGGTACTTCGCCTGTAACGAACTGAGATCGACTCGTCGCCACCGCGGTCGTGAATCAAGAGTCAGACGATATAACACGGCCGACGAATTCGCATCAGCCCTTGCTGACCCAGCTGCGGCGTCGCCCGGGAGTCGTCATCGACCAATGGCCGGCCCAGCTCGTCAGGCACCATGTCACGAGGTCTCGC
This sequence comes from Actinomycetes bacterium, assembly GCA_021849435.1. Next base: position 3,388 of record JAJZSX010000354.1, read on the forward strand.
CACCGGGTCAGTGGATGACGCCACACCCGGATTCGCCGTAGCTCGACGGCGTGCGACGACCCGCAGTCTCGGCCGTACTTACCGACGGATGGCGGGGGCCGGATCGAACCGCGTCGGATCTCACTCGTCAGTGCGGTCACGAGGAGCGCCATGCGGCATTCGCCAGAACGTGTCACGGCTCGAAGTGCAGCGTCGTCGAACGCCGACTC
>JAJZSX010000355.1 GCA_021849435.1 Actinomycetes bacterium
CCGCTTCCCAAATGGTGCGCCCCAGTCATGTTCTCGCGGCTGCAGCCTTTTTTCTCGTGGTGCTCGTCGATACGGGCCGCATTCCAGTCGAGACGCACTCGGGAACCCTCGAGTTCGGGATGATCGATGAGGCGCGCACACTTGAACACTCCGGGCCCGCGCTCGCCCTGTTGAAATGGGGCGCGACGATGAAACAACTGATCCTCTACACCATCCTCATCAACGTGTTCGTCGCGCCATGGGGACTCGCAGCGACGAAGAATCTGGGTGCAGTCGGTCTTGCCATGGTCGCTCTTCTGGCTAAGGCGATGTTGCTTGGATTGCTCTTCGCAGTCATCGACAACCTGTTCTCCAAGCTTCGTCTATTCAAGATCACCGAGTTCATCGCAAGTGCGTTTCTGCTTGCCGTGCTCGGAGTGCTGGTCTTCTACGCCGGAGGTGGTTGATGTATCACGTTCCATCCACCTACCAAGGTGTGACCGCGGGAATGGCGGTACTTGTGCTGCTGAGTGAGTTCGCCATGCTGCGTGCCCCGCTGCTTCGTTCCCAAGTTCGTCTTTACGCCTTTCAGTCACTGGTGGTGAGTGGCCTCGCCGCATTTGTGGCGGCATCCAAGCACATCGACGAGCTCTACGTGCTTGCTGGGCTCTCATTAATGTTGAAAGTCATCTTGGTACCCGGTCTAGTGTTGCGGCTCTTGCGCGACGCCGACACGGACTTGGCCGGAAGTTCCGTGATTGGGACTGCGAGTGCCATTCTGATCGCCATTGGCGTCTCTGCGTTTGGCTTCTTCGCAATTGGATCGCTACACGTCAGTTCGGTGTCGTTGCCGACGTCGGCGCTCGCGATTGCCTGCGCCGTTGTTTTGGTGGCTTTCGTACTGATTATTTTGCGAACGGACGTGGTATCTCAGGCAATTGGATTCTTCTCACTGGAGAACGGGGTCTCGGTGGCGAGCCTGGTAGTCGCTTCGGGGTTACCGCTGATCGTGGACGTCGCATTCCTCTTTGATCTCTTGGTCGCAGTGGTCGTCTTTGGAGTGATCATGCGCGTACACCACATGCGCAATGAAACTCTGTCCACTACTGAACTTGATCGACTACGAGGCTAGATGTCCGAGCTCATTGTCGCCCTCGCCATCGCCCCGCTTGTCTGTGCGGTCGTCACCTGGTTCCTTCCAGTACAAATCTCGAAATACCTGACGGTGGTCGTTGGCACACTCACATTCGTTGGGGCTCTTACTCTGCTGTCGGGCTCCGCACACCGTACGGTCAGCGTCGGCAGCACCTTGCGCACGGATTCGCTGTCCGTGGTGTTCCTATTGGCGGTTACGTTCCTCTACGCGGCGACGGCAATCTTCACGAAGGGCTACTTGAAGGTCAACCCAGGCATTCGTGGGGCTCGCTACGGACAACGATTCTACGCGGGGCTGAATCTGTTCTGCTGGTCCCTCGTCATCGCACCACTGGTCAATGGTCTGGCACTGTTATGGGTGGCTATCGAGATCACGACGGTCATCTCCGCGCTCCTAGTGGCGATCGATGACACGCAGGGTGCATCTGAGGCCGCGTGGAAGTACGTTGTTCTCGCGTCTCTGGGGTTGGGCATCGCCCTGTTCGCGACGATCCTCATGTACTACGCCGGCACGTCCGTGTTCGGAGCCGCCTACAACCTTTCGTATCCGACGTTGCTCACGGGCGCCGTGCATTTCCATCCTGACGTCGTGCGTTTGGCCTTCGTGCTGGGCGTGCTTGGTTACGGCACGAAGATGGGACTCTTCCCGGTGCACACCTGGCTGCCCGACGCTCACTCCGAGGCGCCAACGCCGATCTCCGCGTTGCTGTCGGGAGCACTGCTCGTGGTGAGTTTCTACGCGATACTCCGTTTCTTCCAGATCGCCGTCCGAACTTTGGGCCCAGCGTTTCCCCGTGACGTTTTGCTCATCTTTGGTGTTGCGACACTGCTCCTCGCCTCGTTGTACCTACTCAGCCAGCGAGATTTGAAGCGTTTGTTGGCGTATTCGAGCGTTGAGCACATGGGGATCCTCGCGGTGGGCATGAGTTTCGGCTCGCCGATCGCCGTTTTCGGCGTACTCCTGCACGTTATGGCGCACGCAGCGGCGAAGGGGACGGCGTTCTTTGGCGTGGGGTCGGTGGTGCGAAAATTCGGCACGAAGGACATGACCAAGATCCGTGGTGGGATCGGTGCTCTCCCGTGGAGTGGGGCGATGCTGGTCGCATCGGTGTTGGCACTTTCGGCGATGCCACCGTTCGGAATTTTTCGTAGTGAGTTCCTCATTGTTTACGGCGGCCTGTCCGATCCGCGTGATGTCGTAGCGGCCATTTTTGTCGTGCTCGTCACGCTGGCCTTCTTCGGCCTGTCGTGGTTCACGACCCAAACGATGCTCAGCCCCGATTCGACGTACGTACTCGAGGCCGCGTCGGACACGATCATGGTTGTGAAAGGTGAAGTGAGTCGTTGGATCGTCGCGTCCATGGTGATCGGGCTTGCGGCGCTCGTACTTTTGGGCGTGCATCTCCCGTCGCAGTTGAGTGAATTGTTGCATCGAGCGGCGTACGAACTGAGGCCCCAGAGATGACCACTGATCGAACGACTCATACGACATCGGTCGATCGCTTTAGTGACGAAGTAGCGAGTCACGTGAGAAGCGGCGCTCGATTCGCCGGACTCTTTGCGAGCGCCGAAGCAGCGGACACTCGCCTCACCGCGCTACTCTCCCACTCGGGATCGCTCGTCATCCAAGAAACGGTGGTGCCCGCCGGTGCGGGCGAATTTCCCGCCCTCTCGAGGCATGTGCCGGCGGCGAAGTGGTATGAACGCGAGATTCATGACCTTTTCGGTCTTATACCGACGGGCGCCGATCGTGTGGATCCGCTCGTCTTTCCCTTCGTCACGCCGGCCATTCGACCCCGATTCGGATCAGGGGCCGTCGTGCCCGAGGGTCAACTCGATCTCACGCCACTTACCGCACATGTTCGAGGCGAAGGAGTCTTCACGATCTCCTACGGACCAGTTCGCTCGGGGGTGTTTGAGTCCATTGAGTATTTGGTCGAGACGCCGGGGGAGGACATTCCGCACCTGCGCACGCGCGTCTTCTACAAGCACCGCGGTGTCGAGTCTCGTTTCGAAACACTGGACGTCGCCGATGGGGTGCTGCTGGCCGAACGGTGCGAAGGGGTGGCGTCGGTCGCTCATGCCATCGCGTACTGCGCGGCGCTCGAAGAGATGGCTGGTGTCGAGGTGTCGCTGCAGGCCGGACTCGTGCGGGTGTTGCACGCGGAACTCGAACGGGTCGCGAACCATCTGGACTCAATCGTGCGTCATAGCGAGGCGGCGGGGCAGGCCGTCGCCTACGCGCGCTTCTCGCTGCACAAAGAGAGGGTCCAACGGCTCCGGGCGCAACTGTGTGGCAGCCGGTTCGGACGCGGCGTCGTGGTGCCCGGAGGTGTGGCGGCCCCCCCGGCGCTCAGCGCTACCGAGGTGCTCGCCGCGATCGGTGCTCTCGAGCAGTCGATCGGCGCTGACACACGCCTGCTGATGAGCACTCCGTCGTTCCTCGATCGGCTGAGGGG
>JAJZSX010000356.1 GCA_021849435.1 Actinomycetes bacterium
TGCTGGTCTCTTCAAGCGGGCTCGTGACGACGGGTGGGACCCTGGCGGCGGGCACTTACAGCGCGTCGGGCACGGCCAGCGCCGGGGGACTCTCGGGGAACTTCAGCTTTGCTCTCACGGTGGGAACGATCGTCCAGACCGGAGCGACAACGGCGTCCACGTCGGTGCTCGGCTCGGCGACCTACACCAGCCAACTCGCCGGCGTCGGCGGCAGCGGCCCGCTCTCCTTCACGCAGACGACCGGCTCGCCGAGCCTGCTCGTCTCATAAAGCGGACTCGTGACGACGGGCGGAGCGCTCGCGCGCGGCACCTATAGCGCGAGCGGCACCATCGGTGACGCCTTTGGCGATCAGGGGACCTTCACGTACACCCTGAAGGTCGGATTCCTCACCCAGTCGTCCGCCATTCGTACGACGATCTCGCCGGCCGCTTCGACGAGCTACACGATGCAGCTGACGGCGACTGGCGGCAGTGGGCCCCTGTCCTTCACCCAGACGACCGGCACTCCCTCGCTCGTGGTCTCGCCAAGCGGACTAGTGACGACGGGCGGGACCCTCGCCGACGGCTCGTACGTGGTGCGTGGCGTGATCAGTGACGCGTCCGGCGATCGAGGGACGTACTTCTTCAACCTGCTGGTCGCCGCGGGCGCACTCGTGCAGGGCTCACCGACCAGCGCGACGGTCGCTCCGTCGGCGTCGGCTACCTACACGACTCAACTGGTCGAGACCGGCGGCGTCGGGAGCCTCACCTTCACCCAGACATCGGGCACCCCGTCGCTCGTGGTCTCTGCGACTGGAGTGATCACGACGAGTGGGGCGTTAGTGGTGGGCACCTACAACGCGGCTGGATCGGTCAGCGACGCGAGCGGTGACACAGGGACCTACGCGTTCACGCTGACGGTGGCCGCGCCGACGACGACGCCTCCGCCTCCGCCTCCGCTGTCGCCGGTCGCGACCCGGGTCGTCGGGCACGCGGTCGCGGGCCATACCGTGATTCTGCGCATCCTCGGCCGAGGGTTCATCGGACGTCCCACGGTGGTGGGCCCGAGGGGGACGAAGGCGTTCGTTATCCGTGACACCGGCACCGTCCTCACGGTGCGTGTGCGAGTGGTTCGCCACTCGCGTCCGGGCGTGCACACCTTCGTCATCGCGATGTCCAACGGCAAGATCGCCAGCGTGCGCTTCGTGCAGCGCTGACACGCGAGCGAACGACGGCCCTCGCACGCGAGATACACCCAACACGGATAAGCCTCGCTCGAGATCAGTGGCGCGCGTCCTCGCTCTCGCGGCCCCGCCGTTGGCGAATGATCGAGCGGATCTCGCGAAGCGTCCAGGCGAGGCGTCCCGCCGGGCCGTCCGCGCACAGGTCGTCGTCGCAGGACACCTCACCCGCTTCTCGGGGTGCGCGATTCGACGTTGTCCTTGAGCGCACGCCACGGCTCAGGCGGGCTCGCCATTGGTGCGTCGTCGTCGCGATCTCTCGCGGGCTCGCGATATCCCAGTTGGTCACCCGGGTCAGCGAAAGGGCATCCCAGGGTGCGAGCGGCCTTTGGAGTAGTTATTCTGGTGGCAACTAGAAAATTGATGTCGTTCGACGAGGTGCCGATGAGCGAGACGGAGATTCAACGAGAGGCGCGCGCGCTGGGAGATCCCACGCGCTATTCGATCTTCCGGCGCATCGCCGACGCCGACGGGCCGCTCAGCGTGGCCGAGTTGACAGCCTTCGTGGGGCTCAACCACAACGCCGTGCGCCAGCACCTCGCGGTGTTGAAGGACGCCGGACTGGTGAGCGAGGAGCGAGAGCTGCGCACCCGTCCCGGGCGCCCGTCGCTGCTCTATCGACTCCACCCCGAAGCCGCGGGCAAGTGGTCGACACTCGGCTCCTACGAGTGGCTCGCGCGCCTGCTGGCTGAGGCAGTGCACGAGGGCGCGAGCGTGCGCGACGTCGGGCGACGCGACGGGCGTCGCCGCGGTGCGTCGGATGGCGGCGACGCAGTGGACCGGATGGAGGTCGAGCTGTTGCGCGGGGGATTTCGGCCCACGCGAGTGGACCGCGCGACGACGACCGACTTCGTCCTCGGACGGTGCCCCTTCGAAGAGGTGGCGGCGACCAATCCCCACGAGGTCTGCCAACTTCACCTCGGCCTGGCCGAGGGACTCGCTGACTCACTCGGCGATGTGACGGTCGAGCGACTCGTGAAAAAGGACCCGCGTCGTGCGGGCTGCCGTCTGGTGATCTCTCGGGCGACGCACTAACGCGAGGACTTGGTCGGACGGGTCCTCAATTCGGCGGCCAGTGTGATCGGCGACGGCTCGCCGCTCTCCACGCTCGGACGCGAGGCGCGTAAGCGCAGGGGCCGCCAGGCGAGGTCGATCGCCGTGATGACGCCCACGCACGCGAGCAGTCCGCCACCGAGTCCGATGGCCGACGTCGACGAAGCGGCGATGCCGGCGACGAGCGAGGCTACGCCCGCGTTGACGAGGGCGAAGTCGACCGCCGCCCAGTGCCGGTTGAAGAGGTCCGCGAACATCAGCTGCGCGCCGTCGCTGGTGGTCGACACGCCGCGCGCGCGCAGCGACGACCACGCGATAAACGGGACGATCTTGAACGAGTGACCCACGAGGGCGACGAGCAGCCAACCGGCGACGGCGCCGACGGCCGCCGCTACGAGGGCGACGCCGCGGGGGTGATTGGCGCCGAGGGTGAGGGCCCCCGCGAGGGCCAGCGTCGCACCGATAATCAGCCAGATCGCCGAGGCGCTCACGAAGCCCAGGTGCAGGTCGGCGCCGCGGCGCCGGTGGCGGATCGTTCGCACGAGCGAGGTGAGGTGGGCCGCCAGTCCGAGGGCGGCGCCGCCCGCGCCGAGCACGGCGAGGGGCCAGAAATTGCCGAGAAGCCCCGCCGAGAGGAGAACGGTGCCGCCAAAGAGCGCCCACACTGAGAGCTTCGCGCTGCGCTGGCGGCCCGGGACGTGCGAGAGCATGAACATCGGCCAGAGCTTCTGTGCCACGCTCACGTAGGCGAGGCCCAGCCACGCCAACAGTCCGACGCACGCGTGGGCCAACACGACGTGGCTCGAGAGGTCGAACCACTGGCCCCGCCGGTCGATCACGTAGACGACGCCGTAGCAGGCCGTCACCACGAGGCCGAGCACGCCGAGTCGCAGCCCGCGCACCGCCGCGCTGTCCGAGCGCGCCGACAAAGCACCCCACACATTGATCACGAGCAGCGTCACGGCGGTGGCGGCGAGCGCCCCACCGGCCTCGACGACGCCCTCGCGGCGCGCGAGGAATCCGATGGGCAGCAGCCAGGCGCCGCCGAGCCAGCTGAGGAACGTGGCGCGCGAGAGCCGCACCGAGGCCAGGGCCCGCTGAGTGATCACGGGGATGAACTGGTGCAGCGCGCCGAGCACTCCCATCGAGAGTGTGGCCAGCATCGCCAGGTGCGCCGCGCCGACGACGCGATCGGTTGTGGGATCGCGAACGATCGACGCGCGAACGGCGACGATCGACACGCCACAGGCGACCAGGCCCACTGCGGCCGCGGCGAGAAAGC
>JAJZSX010000357.1 GCA_021849435.1 Actinomycetes bacterium
AGCAACTCCTCGTAGGCCTCGACGTTGGGCAGCGACTGCTTGATGTCGAGGTTAAGCAGCACGCCCGGAAAGGCGTCGGCGACCTCGGCCAGGGTCGCCACGGAGAGGCGAGCATCCGCGGGCGCGCGGCCGCGCAGGACGTACTCGTCGTCCTCGTGCCCCGGCGCAACATCACTGCCCTCAATCCACCAATAAGCATTGTCCATCTCGCGAAGTTGCTCGAGGCTGAGCTCGCTGATCACCCCCGTGTGATTCGTCGTGCGGTCAACCGTCTCGTCGTGACAGACCACCAGTCGACGATCGCGCGTCGCGTGCACGTCGAGTTCGAGCGCGTTGGCCCCGTTCTGTAAGGCGCGGGCCATGGCGTGCAACGTCGACGACGGCCCCTCGAAGGAGCCGCCTTGGTGGGCGAAATTAATGACGCGACGCTGCGTCCAGACGCTCACGCGCTCTGGCGGGCCATCACCGTGATCGCCATTCGGTGCTCCATGTAGAACGCGAGTCCCGGCACGAATCCTGCAAGCAGCATCAGAACCACCCAGCCCGGGTGCAGGCGAGCCTTCAACGCGAACTGGAAACACATCACCATGTAGATGGGATAGAGCACCACCCCGTGTCCGATGCCCACGATGGTCACGAGGACCTTCAGGTGGGTCCAGAGCGAGAGATCGAAGGTGTGCAGGATGAGAAACACGCACAGCACCAACAGCGTGGTGCCCGTGACGAAGGACATCACGCGATAGCGCGCGAATGCCGCCTGCACTAGTGGCCCCAGAGTTTCTTCTTCGGCTGAACCGCCACTTTGGCCAGGTGATCGTTGTAGGCAGCGAGCAACGGGTCCTCCTTCTCGGCCGCCGCGGCGGCGTCACGAGCGCGGGCCGCTTGGGCCTCGGCGCGCATGCGCTCTTCGTACTCGCGCCGCTCGCGCTCCTCCTCTTCGGTGGCGCGCTCCATGTTGAGCATCGCGAACCACCCAAGCACGCCGAGCACCCCGAACACCGGCCACTCGATCGAGTACATGAAACTCAGCGCGTTGCCCTGCACCGCCCGACCGACCTGCCACCAGGCCGCGACGGCGCACAGCGCGAGCCACGCGATCAACAAGAGGTGGAGGACGAGGGCTCGCGAACTAAACCACTTCGACTTCACGCGGACATCCTACTGATGAGATTCTCAGGTCTGGGCCGGTCCTAGACTGGCGCGGTGCCCGCCATGGTTAAGACGCAGTTTTCGTGGCATCACCTAAACCAATGGCAGGTGGCGCTATTTCCCACCGCGCTGATGGTGATTGCGGGGATCGCCTACCTGCTCGCCGTGCGTCGCGCGTCGAGGTGGCCGCGCTCGCGCACCCTGCTCTTCATGGCCGGACTCGTCGTCACCTTCCTCGCAACTCAATCGGTAATCGGCGTCTACGACCACGAGTACTTCAGCGTCCATATGGTCGAGCACCTGGCCCTCATCATGGTCGCCGCCCCCCTCTTCGCCGCGGGGCGCCCCCTCGAGTTGGCCGTGCGCGCCGGCGGGTCGAGAGTGCGCCGAACCCTCGACTCGGGCGCCGTGCGCCTTCTCCTACACCCGCTCGTGGGATTTGGTCTCTACCTCGTCTTCATCCCGATCACCCACCTGACCGGATTCTTCAACCTGATGCTGACCCATGAATGGCTCCACCACGTTGAAGAGATCGGCTTCCTCGTGGTCGGATACCTCTTCTTTCGCCCCGTACTCGACGCCGAGGACGGGGCGGGCATCCACCCGGGGTTGCGTCTCGTCTACGTGATGGCGGCCGTGCCGGTTGACACCTTCACCGGCCTCGCGCTCGCGATGTCATCGCACAACCCGTTCCCCGCCTACAACACCGACGCTCCGGCGGGTTCGACGCCGACGTCGATCCTCGACAACGTGCACCTAGGCGGAGCGATCATGTGGATCGGTGGCGACGCGCTGATGCTGCTCATCTGCATACCCATCGCGATCGCGTGGGTGCGCTACGAGACGCGTCGCACGAGCGAACTCGACCGCGAACTCGACGCGCGCGGTCTCTAGAGCAAACCAGCCTCGATTGCGAGTTCTTCGAGGTCAACCTCGGGACGCGCGCCAAGATGCTTGATGATCTCACCAGCGCAGAGCGATCCGAGCTCGGCCGCTTCGACCGGATCGGCCCCGAGCGCGAGTCCATAGAGGAATCCAGCGGCGAACATGTCGCCCGCACCGTTCTGGTCAACCACGATCTCGACCTCACGAGCCGGCACCGAGACAACACCGCTCGGCAGGACAACGTCCGCACCATGGGGACCCCGGGTCACGACAGCGAGCAGGCCCAGCTCGTTGATGGCCTCGAAGGCCCGTTCCAGGTGTCGCACCTGGAACAGCGAGGTGATCTCGGTCTCATTGGCGAGCAGTACATCGACGTCGCTCGTGGCCAACTCGAGGAAGTCGCGACGATGCCTATCCACGCAGAACATGTCCGACAGAGACAGCGCCACCAGTGATTCGTGCTCGTGGGCTAGGTTCACGACCTTGCGCACGGCTTCCTTAGCCGGGGGCAGGTCGAAGAGGTAGCCCTCAACATAAGTGATCTCTGAGCGAGAGATCAGACTCTCGTTGATTTCCTCAACGCGCAGCTGGTTCGACGCGCCGAGGTAGGTGGCCATAGTGCGCTGGGCGTCGTCGGAGATGAAGACGTGACAGCGCCCGGTGGCGCCCTCGTGGGCGGCGGCCACTGCGAGGTCCAGCTCGACGCCGAGGCTGCGCAGGTCGTGGGTGAATCGCTCGCCGAATTCGTCGTCGGCGACCTTGCCGATATAGCCGCACGTCCCGCCGAGGTTAGCGACGCCGGCGATGGAGTTGGCAACCGATCCGCCCGACATCTGGACCGTCGGGCCCATCGCGTTGTAGAAGGTGTCGAGCTGGTCTTCCCCGATCAGGGTCATCGAGGCCTTCACCAGCCCGAGGGACTCGTACGCGCCATTCGAATCGCGCGTGATCACGTCGAGCATCGCGTTGCCGATGCCCGTCACCGCGAGCCGATTGGGACCGGGGCGCATGCGAAGCGAAACGGGCGTGGGAGTAGTTGGCACTTAGCGAGCGTAGAAGATTTCGACGTAAGGTGGCGACCTATGAGCACCACGAAGAACCCCTATCGCCTCGCCCGAACGGTCCTGCCGCGGGCCTATCGAATCTTTCTCACCCCCGACATCGAGGCGGCGACCTTCGCCGGTCGCGTCGAGATCGACGTCGACATCGTCGAATCCGTCCGCTCAATCACCCTGCACGCCAAGGACCTCGAACTGGGAGCGATGACCGTCAGTGGGGGCGGCGCCACCCGTCGCTCCGGTCCGGTCAGCCACGACGCGACCTACCAGACCGCGACCTTCGGCTTCGATGACTCCGTGCCCGCCGGCGAGGCGACCCTCGAGATCGCCTTCACCGGCGTGCTCAACGACCAGCTCACTGGCTTCTACCGCTCTACCTTCACCGACGCCGAGGGCACCACCCACACGATCGCCACCACGCAGTTCGAACACTCCGACGCCCGCCAGGCCTTTCCGTGCTTT
>JAJZSX010000358.1 GCA_021849435.1 Actinomycetes bacterium
CACGTAGTCGTAGCCCGGATCGGCTCGTCGAGGGCCGGTCATTCCGTAACCGCTCAAGGAACAGCAGACAATCTTTGGGTTGATGTGCTTGAGGTCGTCGTAACGGATGGCGAGCCTCTCGGGAACGTCTCCTCGCAGATTGGAGTAGACGATGTCGCTCACGCGCACGAGGTCCTCGAACACGGCACGCCCCGCATTGGTGTTGAGGTCGAGACAGAGGCTTCGCTTGTTTCGATTGAAGGTCTCGAAGAAGATGCTGTCTTCGCCGTCCTGCAGGGGCGTCACGTAACGTCCAATGTCCCCGCCAACGCTGGGGTCCTCGATCTTGATGACGTCGGCACCCAGGTCAGCGAGCTGCACCGAGCCAAACGGCCCCGCACCGTACTGCTCGACTGCGAGGATCCGTACGTCTTCGAGGGGCCTCATGTCACCGCAATCTCGGCCGACCGCTGGGCGCGTCGCCACCGAACGAGGTCACGGGTGCGGGCCATCTCGTTTCGTACGATCATGATGCCTTCATCGACCCCCATACCCGGCTTCGCGAGCACTTGATCGGCGCCACAGGCCATCGCCACCTGAGTGGTCACGCGAGCTGACTGATCCGTCTCATTGCACGTCCCTCCGCTATACGAGCGCAATCCGCGTTCTCGCACGAGCAGCAACGCCTCGATGGTGTTGTTGATGCCCCCGAGATCGGGCGTCTTCACGTGAATGACGTCAGCGGCCTGCGCTCTCGTGAAAGCATCGATGTCCTCTAATGTGTTGCACCACTCGTCAACGACGATCGACACCGGAATCTCGCGGGTGCGCAGCAAGTCTCGCAACTTCGAGTAAGTAGCCACCTGACCGTCGTGACTGCCGGCGTCAATTGGATGTTCAACCCAGAGGCTGAGCGGCGCCGCCGCCGTTGCGAGCCTCGCCAAGTAGGCGACGATGCGCTCAAGGTCGCCGTCGAAGGCCAGGCCAATGGTGCCGTACGTGTCGACGTGCACGCGCGGACAGTAGTCCGGGTTGGTGCGCACGCTCAGCACTCGCTCACGCAACCACGTCACGTACTCGAGGAGCATCTCGCCGTTGCGACCGAGCTTGGTGTCGACGTCGTTGAAGAGACCGTGAGGCAGAGCATCGACCTGCTTGAGAATCATCTTGTCGACGTTCGCGTAGCGATCGTCCCCGGTCTGAGCAAAGAGTGGGACGAGGTCAATCTCAACGTCAATGTCGTACTCGAGCTGTACTACCTCGGCCATCGTGAGATCGAGTGACAGTGCCGCGGCGTGCAGGAGTGCCTGTGTAACGCCGTAGCGCACGGACGTGGCGAGTTGTGCGCCGTCCACCACGAGGCCATCGATCTCCTCGGCCGCCGCTCGAAAACCTTGGAAGGTCCGTCCAACCAGGCGAGGTGCCACGTGATCGTTGAGTTGCACCATCATGGCGGCGGCACTCGACAGCGGGGCCCGTCCTCCGGCGCCCGCATACTGCACTTCGCAACAGTCCCCGAAGGCGACCTGGCCATCTTCGAGGATCAGGGTCACTGATACGGCCACGCCGGGCTCTCGGACCTCGACGAATCCTGGGGTGACCGGAGAGCCCGTGTAGAGGAAGCCATCGTGTGTCCGGCCTTCACGAATCGCGCTCTGGTCATCTCGATAGAAGCCTGTCGCGACCGGAGTGCAAATGACGTCTATGACTCTCACAACATCACGTCCCCACCATTGGGACCGAGGGTGGCGCCCACATAGTATGAGCCGTCCGCCGACGCCAACAGCACGGCAGTGGGAGTCACCTCGTCAACTCGTCCAAACCGCCGAATTGGAAGTTCAGCTAACTTCATACTGCGCCACTCCTCGGACTCACTCTCGAGCAAGGGCGTCTCGATGGCTCCAGGGGCGATGGCGTTCACCAACACCCCACGGTCAGAGACCTCGCGAGCAAGTGCCTTGGTCAGACCGATGATTCCTGCCTTGCTCGCCGTGTAGTGCGTCGCCGCCACGCCTCCGATGTAAGCAAGCTGGGAGGCGATGTTGATGATCCGACCCTCCCCGCGTTCGAGCATCTGTCCCAACAGGGCCCTCGTGCAGAGAAAGACGCTTCGTAGGTTCGTGTTGAGGACATGGTCCCACTCGCCGACCGACATATCCTCTAGCCGTGATTCACTGAAGATGCCCGCGTTGTTCACGAGCACGTCCACGCGACCGAAGTTGGCAAGTACAGCGTCGGCCATCGCTGCCACACTGGCCTCATCGCTGACATCGGCCCTGATGAAACAGGAGTCCCCGCCATACGCTGCTACCGCGTCCATCGTCGCTCGAGCGCCTGGCTCGTCAACGAGGTCCGCGACCGCGACGGTGGCGCCCTCCCGGGCAAAGGCGATCGCGATGCCCTGGCCGATGCCGGATGCTGCTCCCGTGATCAGAGCGACCTTTCCGTCGAGCTTCCCCATACTCACCTACTTCCGCTCGTATTTTGCGCTGCTTCCCACACCTTGCTCACCGCTTCCACGGTCGAAAGATCGAAACGGTGCCGCATCAAGAGGATCGACGCCTCGTGTTGATCTCGATCATCACTCGCGACAGCGTCTTCAGGGATGACGACGTAGTAGTCACTAAACATCGCATCACGAGCCGTTGACTCGACGCAGCCCTCGGTCGTGCAGCCCGTGACGACGACCGTCTCCACCCGATTCGATCGCAGTATCAGATCGAGATTGGTGCCCCAGAATCCGCTCGAGCGGTACTTGCGCACCACCAACTCACCCCCTACTGGTCGGAACTCAGGGAGGAACTCATGACCCGGAGTGCCCGGGACCGTGTACGTGAGCGGCAGATCACCCTGGCGAAAGTCCCCGTGCATGCGCAGGTTGAATCGATGCTGCGCCGGAGAATCGCTCATGTGCTCGGCCAACTGAGTGTTCTGCACGTGGATGATTAAGACTCCGTTCTCCCGTGCCGACGACAGCAGCGCGGCCAGGCGAGGTCTGGACTCCTCATACATTGAGAGGTCAACCCCCATGGATCCGAACAATCCGTCCGGGGCCACGAAGTCGTGTTGCATGTCGATCACCAGCAAGGCTGTGCGTGACGGGTCGACCAACTCCTCAATGTCGGTGTAGACGATCTTGCCGTGAACCTCGATCAAGAGTCAATCTCCCATGATTTCGGGGTGACGCTCGGCCTCTTCTTCTACCGTGGGGTGCTGTAGTGAAGGAACTCGCGCAGCGAGCAAACTCTGATCCTCTTCGCCCGGAACCAGCTCCTCCTCGGCGACGAATGTTCCAATCGCCGCGATCTTGTCCGGCGAAGTCTTACGGTAGGTGAGCAATAGGACGGTACCCAGAGCGATCCAGGCGAGAGTGATCCACGGAACCAGGCTGTAGGGCCAACTCTGACCCGGCTTCGCGACACTCCAGAGCGGGTAGGCGAATGCTGCCACACCTGCGACTGGGATGATGATGTGGCGCCAGACGTTACGCTCCGGAAGCTTCCAAAAGTAGCGGATCAATGCGATGTTGCTCATGCAGTAGACGATGACGATTGCGACCGTTCCGATGGAT
>JAJZSX010000359.1 GCA_021849435.1 Actinomycetes bacterium
CGCTCCCTGCTCGAGTGGGCCGTCAGCCCGAAGTTCGGCAACTCCAGCCAGTACCTCAGTCAGGTCCGCTTCCTGGCGCTGCCCACGCGCGTCGCGGTGCAGTCCTTCAAGCAGATCCACAAGATTAAGTAGTCAGTCGGGGTTGGGAGGAGAACATTGACGATCAACCCCGCGACCGTTGACCCGATCCGCCGAGACAGTTCGTCTCGGCGGATCGGGCACTTCGTGCGTCGACACGAAGAGGGCGTCTGGCGCGTCGGTGGACGCACCGCGTCGCTCTTGCCCGTCGCCGCACTGCTGTTCGTCGTCATCGTGCTCGCCGTGAAGGCGTGGCCGGCAGTCAAGGTGAACGGGTTCGGCTTTCTGACGAGTACGTCGTGGCTGCCGGGCAACACCTACGGTGGCGTCGAGCACGTGCACGGCGTGATGATCCCCGCCGGCGCTCGCTACGGCGCCTGGCCGCTCATCGCGGGCACGCTGCAGACCTCGGCCATCGCGCTCATCATCGCCCTGCCGATCTCGATCGGTACGGCCTTCGCGCTCACCGAGCGCCTACCCAAGTGGATCGCCCAGCCCGTCGGGTTCTTCGTGGAGATCCTCGCCGGCATCCCGAGCGTGCTCATCGGCCTGTGGGGCGTGCTCGTGCTCGGACCGTTCCTCGCCCACGACGTCTACCCGATCGTGGCCAACCACGTGCCCAACGTGCCGGTGCTGCGCTACTTCGCCGGTTCCGTCGGCTACGGCGAGGGTCTGCTCACCTCGGGGCTCGTGCTCGGGCTCATGATCGTGCCGATCATCGCCTCGACGACTCGCGACCTCTTCTTGCAAGTCCCCCCGCTGCCCAAGGAGGGTGCCGAGGCGCTCGGCATGACCGACGCCGAAGTCGCGCGTCGCGTCACGATTCCTTGGGTCCGCTCGGGCATCATCGGGGCCACCGTCCTCGGGCTCGGTCGAGCCCTCGGCGAGACGATCGCCGTGGCGATGGTGTCGGGCTCGGTGCTCGGCGCGATCGCGCCGAACGTCTACGGGACCATGACGACGATCGCGGCGACCATCGTGAGCCAGCTGGACTCGGCGGCGACCGACGGCACGGGCTTTGCCATCGCGACACTCGCCGAGGCGGGCCTGCTGCTCGCGATCATCTCGATCGCCGTGAATCTCCTCGCGCGCTTCATCGTGCGCCGTTCGTCGCGCATGTCCGCGCCGGTGGGAAGGGCCTAGGCATGTCCGTCGTCACCGTTGGCTACCCCAAGACCGGATGGCGCCGCGCCAAGGCGATTTCGTTCCGACTGTTCACCTGGGGCTCGCTGCTCTTCGTCGTCGGGCCGGCGCTGTGGCTCATCATCGGCGTCGTCGCGCGCGCGCTTCCCAATTGGCGCTGGAACGTCCTCACGACGCTCTCGCAGGGCACGAGTGGCGGACTGGAGAACGCGATCGTCGGCACCGCGGTGCTGATGCTCGGCGTGCTCGCCATCGCGGGCACCGTGGGCGTGCTCACCGGGATCCACCTGTCGGAGTTCGCCATCAGCCGCACGGGCCGGGCGAGCGGTGGCACCATGCGCGTAGCGATCGACGTGCTCTCGGGCTTCCCGTCGATCGTGCTCGGCTACGTGGGCTACATCGCACTCTGCGTGGGGCTGCACTGGGGCTTCTCGCTCCTGCCGGCGCTACTCATCTTGTCGATGATGGTCGTGCCCTACATCGCCAAGTCGACCGAGTCGGCGCTTCGCCAGGTGCCCACGAGCTATCGCGAGGGCGCGGACGCGCTCGGCATGTCCACCGGCTACGCGCTGCGCAAGGTGGTCGTGAAGTCGGCGCTGCCGGGCATCGTGACGGGTCTACTCATCGCGCTCTCGATCGCCGGCGGCGAGACGGCGCCCCTGCTCTACACGGCGGGGGTCACCAACAACCTGCCGACGTGGTCGATCCTGCACCACCCGATCGCCTATCTGACCTACTACGTCTGGACCGACTGGAACCAGCCGTCGGCCGAGGCGCACATCGTGTCCTTCGACGCGAGCCTGATCCTCATCGTCATGGTCCTCGTGCTGCTCGTGGTGGCGCGCGTGATCGTCGCGCGCACCCAGCGCCACGCCGAGGGCGCACGCTAGGACGACGGCGCCGGCGCACTACCCTCGGACTGAGTCGAGACACGGGGGTGGACATGACGCGGGAACTGTGGCAGGAGTCGGCGGGATCGCTCGCTCGGATGATCCGAGGCGGCGAGACGACCTCGCGGGCCGTGGCCGAGGCTCACCTGGCGCGCATCGAGTCGGTGAACGGCGCCATCAACTCGGTGGTCGAGGTCCGTCCCGAGGAGGTGCTCGCCGCCGCCGACGCCGCCGACGAGCACCTCGCTGCCGGACACCCGGTCGGACCCCTGCACGGCGTGCCCTTCACGGTGAAGGTCAACATCGACGTCACGGGCTACGCGACGACCGAGGGGACCGCGGCGCTAGCCGACCGGATCGCCCCGAGCGACTCGCCGACCGTCGAGCGGATGCGCGCGGCCGGTGGCGTGATGCTCGCACGGACGAACATGCCCGACCTGGGACTTCGCATCAACACCGAGTCGTCGCTCTACGGTCCGGCACACAACCCGTGGCGCCACGGACGCACGACCGGCGGTTCGTCGGGCGGCGAGGCGGCCTCGATCGCGGCCGGCATGAGTCCGATCGGCCTGGGCAACGACATCGGCGGCTCGCTGCGCAACCCCGCCTACGCCTGTGGCGTCACCTCGATCAAGCCCTCGCGCGGCCGGGTGCCGATGGCCAACGCGACCGACCCCATCGAGCGGCCGATCAACTCCCAGATCATGCTCGCCGAAGGCGTCCTCGCCCGACACGTGGCCGACGTGCGTCTCGGGCTGTCGGTCGTGATGGGCTCGCACGCGCGCGATCCCCAGGCGGTGGACGTGCCGCTCGGCGGCCGCCCCGTTGCGCGCCGGGTCGCGCTGGTGCCCGAGCCGACCGGGGGGGCGACGCACCCGAACGTCGCCGAGGGCGTGCGCGCGGCCGGGCGAGCCCTCGAGGCGGCCGGCTACGAGGTGGATGAGGTGGAGCCGCCCAAGCTCTTCGAGGCCTACCTGACCTGGACCGAGCTGATGATGACGAGCCTGAAGGTCGCCGCACCGCTCATCGTGCCCCTGCTCGGCGACGACGGCCGGCGCTTCCTCGAGCTGACGACGGTGGAGTTCCCGACCACCGACGAGTCGCTGTACGCGATGCACCAGGCGCGCTTTGCCGTCGAGCGGGCGTGGCGCGAGTTCATGGAGTCCTACCCGCTCATCGTCGGCCCGACCTGGACCCAACCGCCCTTCGAGCACGGCTTTGACATCATCGACTTCGACTCGGCGATGGCCGTCTCGGAGCTGTTCCGCTTCGTGCTGCCAGCGAACCTGATGGGCCTGCCCGCGGCCTGCGTGCCCACCGGGGTCGCCGACGGGCTGCCGACGGGCGCACAGATCATCGGCACGATGTACCGCGACGACCTGTGCCTGGACGCCGCCGAGGCCATCGAGCGCGCGATCGGGGTCCTGACCCCCATCGAC
>JAJZSX010000360.1:0-2863 GCA_021849435.1 Actinomycetes bacterium
CGACAGGCGATCAGGCTTTCGTCGCGGTCGAGCAACCCGCCAGCTGGGGCATCGCGCAGTCAATCGCGCCGGGCCAGAACGTTGGTCACGACGCCACCGTGCTCTCACTCAGTTGCGCGGCGCCCGGCGCGTGCGTCGCCGGCGGACGTTTCACCGATGCGGCGAGCCACTATCAGGCTTTCGTTTCAACCGGGTTCATCGCCGTGGCACCACCGCTTCAGGTCACGGTGCTTCGCGGGAACGTGCCAACTACAGGTGCGGCCATGCTCGTGGTGATCGGCTCAGGATTCTCCGCGGGTCTCACGCTCAAGGTCGTCGAGCCTGGGGTCAGCGTGCAACTCGTATCGCTAACCCCGACCAGACTGGTGATTCGACTACGCGCCAGCGTCCATTTCCCCGGGCGCCACATCCTCACAATCGTCGAGCCGGGACAGCCACCGGCACGGGTCACCTACGTGCAGCACTGATCAAACGAAGCCCTGGACGCGATGGGGCTGGTAGGGCTCTTCGAGGGCGGCGATCTCGTCGTCGTCGAGGGTCAGACTGAGTGCAGCGATCGCGTCGTCCAAGTGGTGAGGCTTGGTCGCGCCGATGATCGGACTCGCGACGACGGGATTCGCGAGCACCCACGCGAGAGCCACCTGGGAGGACGCGACCGAGCGTCGTGCGGCGATTGCGTTCACGACGTCGACGATCGGCCGGTCTTGTTCAGAGTAGAGACTCTGTCCGAATGGATCGCTCTCGGAGCGCTTCGTCGTCTCACCCCACGGACGCGCGAGACGCCCGCGGGCCAGCGGGCTCCACGGAATCGATCCAATCCCCTGGTCGTCCAAGAGTGGCATCATCTCCCGCTCCTCCTCGCGATACAGGAGGTTGTAGTAGTTCTGCATACTCACGAAACGCGTCCAGCCGTTGAGGTCGGCCACGTAAAGGGCTTGGGCGAACTGCCACGAGTACATCGAGGAAGCACCGATGTAGCGGGCCTTGCCCGCTTTGACGACATCGTGCAGCGCCTCGAGTGTCTCCTCGATCGGCGTCTCGTAGTCCCAGCGATGGATCTGGTAGAGATCGACGTAGTCCGTGCCGAGCCGACGCAGGCTGTTGTCGATCTCGCGCATGATCGCCTTGCGCGAGAGGCCCAGACCATTCGGGTCATCGTGCATCCGTCCGTTCACCTTGGTGGCGAGGACGATCTCGTCGCGTTGGACCATCGACAGCAACACCGACCCGGTGATCTCCTCGCTGCTCCCCGCCGAGTAGACGTTGGCGGTGTCGAAGAAGTTGATGCCGGCGTCGAGTGCCTGGCGGAAGAACGGTGCGGCGTCGTCGCGCCCGAGTGACCAAGGCTGATTGCCGCGCGATGGCTCACCGTAGCTCATCAAGCCGAGACAGAGTCGCGAGACTTTGAGGCCGGTGGGTCCGAGGTTTACGTAGTCCATGTCCGCACCCTACCGGTCAGCGATTCAATGCGTCATCGCGACGGAGGTCGACAAGCCAGCGCACCGGGCAATCGGTTTCGGGACCGGGCGACCAGCCGATACAGCGGCTCGGCGAGCCAGGGCAACGGCCGGCGCATCGCGATGCGCCCGAGCACACGCCACGGCGACGTCGTCGCGGCGAGGGCTCGCGCGACCGCCGCGGCCCCGTGGTAACGGGCGCCGGGCTCGACCCACCACACGCTCGATTCGACATCTTCCGGGCTCAAGCGGTCGGACTCACCAAGGAAGTCGGTGCTGCGAACGGCGATGACGTCGGTGCCCCACCGATTGACACACCACTCGGCGCAGCGCCGGCAGAATCCACAGTCACCGTCGTAGACGAGATACGTCGCATCAGCCACGCGCGCAACTTACCTGCCACGTAGCGTGTGTGGAATGTCGCGTCGCCTTGCCATGCTCCAGCTCTTCGGCCATCGCGAGCCACGCCTACTCGTGACCGGTCAGACGATCTCGATGTTCGGAGACGGCGTCGCCAATGTCGCGCTCACCCTGCTCGTCCTGGACACGACCCATTCGGTCGCCAAGCTCGCCTGGTTCGCGACGGCTCGAATGACGCCACTCGTACTGCTACTCCTGGTCGGTGGGGCGATCGTCGACCGACACGCCCGACGTACCCTGCTCTTGATCTCAGACCTGGCCCGCGGAGCGCTAACCGGCGGACTCGTGGTCCTGCTAGCCACCGGGACACTCCGGTTCTGGCAACTACTCGTCTTCGCCGTCCTCTTCGGCTCCTTCGACGCGATCTTCACGCCCGCCATGAGCGCGATGACCCCCGAGATCGTTCCCGAGCACCTGCTCGGCGCGATGAACGCCGTGCGACCGCTCTCGAGCAACGTGGTTGGTGGCATGATCGGACCCGCCGTCGGAGGTCTCGTCGCCGCGTGGAGCACCACCGCGGCCATGGCCATCGATACCGCGACCTTCGTCGCGAGCGCCGTTGCCCTCGTGCTCATGCGACCGACCCCGACACCGACTCGGGTCGCGGCGAGCACCATGATCCACGAGATCAAGCAGGGTCTTGGCTACGTCCGTGCCACCAACTGGATTTGGACGACGCTCACCGCAGTCACACTGGGCAACGCCCTGCTCTTCACACCGATGAACGTGCTGATCCCATTCTTCTTGCGTCACGACCTGCACGCCGCCAAGGTGACCATTGGCTACTTCTTCGCCGCTTACGGCCTAGCCGGCGGCATCGGGGCGTTGGTGTCGGGGAGTGTGGCGATCCCACGCCGTCGTATTCGCGCGATGTGGATCGCCTGGACCGCCGCCAATGGCGTACTACTCATCTTCGGGCTCGTCACACAGAGTTGGGAGGTCTTCCTGGTGCCACTGGTCACGGCGCCGGGGATCCTCTACGGCAA
>JAJZSX010000360.1:2873-3547 GCA_021849435.1 Actinomycetes bacterium
GCCGGGTGTCATCGGTCGACTGGTTCGTCTCGCTCGGCCTCGCGCCCGTGGGACTCGTCTTCGCCGGCTACGTCAGTTCCCTCGTCGGTGTTCGGGCCTATTTCGTCGGGGCGGCCATCGTCTCGACCGTGCCCGGTCTCATGATTTTGGCCTCCAAACGCATCAACGCGGTCGACGCCGGACGTTGAGCGAGAGTTGGGGAGCGTCGTGCAGCGAGCGGCCAGTCACATGCGAGCCGTGCTTCGCGGCGACCGGGTAGATGAGTTCGGGTCGAAATGACCGTCCCCGCCCCTCCCCCGGGCGTCCACCTCGGACCTCGATCCACTCATCACCGGTCTCTTCGTTGCGACCGTGGGCGACGAACACCCACTGCTGGCGTAGCTCCTTGGGCGAATTGACGACCACCGGGTCACCCTCGACGAGACCGGCCCAGGTCCGAACCCGAACGATCCTCGCGCTGCGCTGTGCGCTCTCACGTTCCACCAACCATTTCTACCGGACCGCGACCGGGTGTCTGTGCTCCGTCGGCGACGACGACCGCAAAGGTCGAGCGACGGCGCCCACGATGTCACGGCCACGACCTACGGTGACCCTATGAGTTTCGACCAATCGCTGCCCACTGCACTCTCCCCCTCGAGGCTGCAGGACTTCCGCCCAAACCACAGTAGGCCAAC
>JAJZSX010000009.1:0-8002 GCA_021849435.1 Actinomycetes bacterium
ACTCATCGAATCCACCGTATCGGGGCGACGCCTCGGCGCACGGCGAGCCGGCCCCATGACTATCACCCCTTACAATTCGTGGCGGCTCCCGACTCGCCGGGGCGACAGGACGACTGGAGACGTTGATGCTCGGGATTGGGAGTTGACCCCGTGACGCGACGTCTCTGGACCGTGGTGGCACTGGTCCTCATTTCGGCCACCATGGTGATCAACGCGGGCTCTTCCGGCGCCGGTGCGAGCCCCCGGTTACCAGTGGCCGTCGGGGTCATCCGCCCCGCTGCGCGGTGTCCGTGGGTTCTCCAATCGGTACATCACAGCACATCGGCGTCAGTTCTCGCCAGCGAAGTCGTCGCGCGTATGACGCTCGCTCAGAAGGTCAACTTCGTCGCGCTCTCCACCTATCCCCCGCTCGAGAACGCCAACGTCGGGATTCCGAACCTCTGCATCCCGCCACTCACCTTGACCGACGGCCCAAACGGCGTCGCCAACGGTCTGCAGTTCGTGACGCAGTTACCCGCGGCGATTGGAATCGGCGCCACTTTCGACCCGTCGCTCGCCCGGGCCGTCGCCGGCGTTCTGGCCAGTGAGGCTCGCGCGAAGGGAATCGACGGCGTGCAGGCGCCGAATCTCAACCTGGCGCGCGTCGCACTGAGTGGTCGGATCTTTGAGACCTACGGTGAGGATCCGTACCTCTCCGCCGTGCTTGGCGTGGCCGCGATCCGCGGAATCCAATCACTCGGCGAGATCGCCGACGCCAAACACTTCACCGCGTACACCCAGGAGACCGCACGCGCCCGGATCAATCAACGCGTGTCGGCGCGAGCGTTGGCCGAGATCTACAACGCCCCCTTCGAAGCCGCGGTGCAACAGGGCCACGTGGCGTCGCTGATGTGCTCCTACGGGTCGTTGAACGGCGTCAACACCTGTTCGAGCCCCTACGTCTACCGAACATTACGGTCTTGGGGGTTCACCGGTTTCGTCCGTTCGGATCTCGGCGCTGTCGAAGACCCGGTTGCCGCCCTGCGCGCCGGTATCGCCATGCTCAAACCGGTCTCTACCGGTGGCCTGATCAGCGCCGTCATCCACCACCGGTTGCCCATCGGTGCCCTTGACCGCGCCGTTCACTCGATCCTCACCCCCATGTTCGCGCTCGGCCTCGTCGCACATCCGCTGCGCCTCTCACTGAACGCTGAGGTCTCGACACCCGCTCACGTCTCAATCGCCCTTCGTGCCGCGGAAAGCAGCATTGTCCTCCTGCAGAATCGCAATCGGACACTGCCACTTCCTGCGTCTGTCCGATCGATCGCCGTCATCGGCCTCGCGGGTAGCCAAGTGCCGATGAGCGCCGGCGGAGGCAGCGCGGCCGTCGTGGCCACGTCGGTGACCACCCCGTTCAACGCCCTGCGCAAGGCCTTGGGCGATGGCGTTCGACTCACCTACGCCCCCGGTGACATTTACATACCCAATGTCAAGTCTCGCCGGGACATCGTCATTGAATCCGGCACACCACTTAAGCTCATCACCCGATTCAGCCAGGTGGGTGAGCCCGGCAAAGCGGACATCGGAATCGATCGTGGCGGCAACGTCACGCCGAGCGTCGCCACCGCCACGACTCCTGGCACCGGTGACAACTGGACCTCGTCACAGGTGAAGTTCCGGGCCAAACGAACCGGAATCTACGACGTCGCGTTCCGACAGTTCGGCGACACCTGGGTATACGTGAACGGCCGACTACTCATCGCGTCACGGGGACTTCACTCGCCGGACCTAATCACCACGGCGATCAAACTTCGATCGGGGCGCGACTACACACTTCGCGTCACCTGGTTCGACATCCGCGACCACCCGGCACCGACTTTCGACCTCGTCGACGCCACCCCGGCCATCACGAAGGCCGTCCGGATCGCCCGTCACGCCCAGTACGTGATCGTGGTGGCGAGCGCGCCGACCTCCGAGGGGGCCGACCGTCCCAACCTGAACCTGCCGGGTGATCAGAATTCGCTCATTGAGGCCGTCGCCGCGGCGAACCGACACACCATCGTCGTTCTTGAGACGGGCGGTGCCGTGGCGATGCCGTGGCTCGGACAAGTCGCCGCGGTCCTCGAAGCGTGGTATCCCGGTCAGGTCGATGGTGCCGCGATCGCACCGGTCCTGATCGGTGCCATCGATCCCTCCGGTCGACTACCCCTGACGTTTCCCACGTCGATGAACGCGATGGCGAACTCATCGCCACGCTTCTTCCCGGGCGTTGACGGCACCGTCGAGTTCGCGTCGAGTCTCGACCTGGGCTACCGCTGGTACCAAGCCAACCACGTGCGTCCGCTCTTCCCCTTCGGATTCGGTCTCTCCTACACGAGTTTCACCCTTCGACGAGCCCACCTTCGGCGCACCGCCACCGGGGTGAACGTCTCAGTGGGCGTCGCCAACACTGGTCACCGAACCGGTGCGGACGTCGTCCAGCTCTACGTCTCATACCCTGCCCGGGCCGGTGAACCCCCTGAGCAGCTGCGCGCGTTCGCCCGCGTGCTCCTCAAAGCGGGCGCACAAACGACCGTCGTCCTCTCGGCGGACCGGCGAAGTTTCGAGATCTTCCACCACGGAACCTTCACCGTGGTGCCCGGCACCTACCACGTCGACATCGGCCAGTCGTCGGCGTATCTGCCAATCCGACTGTCGTTACGGCTGTAGGTCAGCCCGGCGTCGCGGCACGTCACACGGCGACGACTAATCTTGAACTGATGGCCGCCATCGACGTCGCCGGTTTCGTAGCCGATCTCAAGGACCACGCGGTCACTCACGGTTTCCACGTGCACGATGAGCGGCACTTCGTCGAAACGTACTCCTTACGCCAAGCCTGGGAGGTTGACCTTCACCCCGAGGATGGATGCGGCGGACCCGTAGACCTGCACGTCGAACTGGACGTGGACCCTCGAACCCTGCTCGCGTTCGAAGATGCGGTCATGGGCTTGCCCGACGATGTTGACCCGCCCGACGACTTTCACTTCCCGTTGATCCTGACCTGGAGTCTGCCGCCGATGCCGCACGGCCCCGACCTGTTACGACTGGCCATCGACCTCGCACCGATTGGTGGTGTGGACTTGCCCCTCGAAGTCACCGCAACGGACACGTTCGCCTCACCAACCGAGACGAGCGAGCGCCGGATCGCCATCGTTGCACGTCGCGCGATCTCGCTCAGCCAGGTGGCCAAGGGCGAGGACCCCCTGTGCGACGTTTTCGAGCACGGACGTACTATCAGTGACTTCCTCCTTCAAGCCGCGGACTCGTGGCTGGCCTGATTCGGCGTCTGGTTCCCTTCGTTCTCGTGGCCACGTCGGCGCTGGCGCTGAGTTCGTGTGGCACCTTGGGCGCGGTAACCCAAGCCCGCATTGCCTGCCGGTACGTCGACCGATCGCTCGCCACCTATCGTGCGAGCACGAAACCCGACATCGCTGCGTCGACACGGACTCGTCTCCAGGCCAACGCATTGGCCGAACTGTTACGCGCTACGCCCTACGCCGCCTCGGCAACCTCGAGTGACGGTGGTTGGAATCCCCTCATGACCACGATCAACGAAGCCGAGCGCGTCCCCATTGCCGACCTGATCCCGTCGCTCACCCACCTGTGCCGGATCGCCCAGTCGCCGACGCCGTACCTGTAGTGTCGATTCGGCCAACGCCGACCGGTCCGGGATGCGCCATGGTGACAGCGCCGGGTCGATGGCCTGGCGCCCCGCTCGTCCGTCAGTCGTTGAATCGCTCGTAGAGCCACTCGAGTGAATTCTCCTCAAGCATCGCGTCTTCCCAGCCCTCGAGTTGGTCCTCCACTGCACCGAGTGACCCGACCGTCCCGATGACCACGACCGTCAAGCCGCTCACGGGTTCGTCGGCGACGAGGAAGTCGCCGAAGATGTCCTCGCTCACCGACGCTTCTGGGCCGATCATCAGATAGAGCTCGCCCGTGGCTTCGACCCAGGACAGACGGTAGGTATTACCCGCCGCGTCGGTCCACTCGTCGCCGAACTCGAACTCCGCACTCTCACGGCGCGTCTCGTTCTGTTGATAGAAGGCCTCGATGTCCATGAGGGCAGCCTACGTCGTGTATGTGCGCGACGCTATGCGTTGTCCACGACACGATCCGTGTCATGAAAACTGGTGCGTTTGGAGTTACCCGTCAGTGCGCGAACCGACGTGCACGTCCCAGTGGACTTCGTCACATGACACATTCATACGACGTCCTCGATCAACTACGCACCGACTGGCGCCACCTCGCTCATCGAGGTCCCTCCACGACGGCCCTTCGTCGGCTTCGCGAGCGCCACGTCGATGCGCCCTTAGGCGGGATTGAGGATCTCGGTGACCTCGTCGACGCCCTCGAGGTGCGTGGCGGACGCTCCGTGACCGAGCGCGCCCGACTCGTTCAGGTCATGCTCGAGGAGGCCGCGGACCCCGACGTCCACCGCGCACTGCTTCAGACGCTGCTCCCAGGGATCGTGAACGTCTGTCGTCAGCTCCGTTTTGGCGCCGGGGTCGCCACCGAACCGAGCGAGACCGTCTGCGTTGCGATTTCGTTGGCGAGCGAACTCCTCGCGCAGTGGGCCGGTCAGTCGCGCCCGTACGCGGCCCCCGACATCCTCTCGGCGCTGCGCGCGCGAGTTCGCCGCTGGCTGCTGAAGGAGAAGGGAGCGATGCAGACGGTCAACAGCCTCGACGACGTGGCCGCCCCCACGAACTCGCCGCTCGAGATCCGACTCGCCGCCTATCGCGGTGGACCGCACGACCGGTTGGCTCGACTCGCGTACGCCCGGGTCTACGAGGGTCGGTCGTGGCGAGAACTGGGTGACACCGACCACTCCGCACCGCAATCACTGCAGAACGAACTTCAGCGCTTCGCCTACCGGTTCCTCGTGTGAGCGGTCATGACCTCACCCAGTTTGGCGACCGGTCGCCCTCATCGATACCGTGGGTTCATGATGCTTCGCGTGACGTCGCTGCGAGCGGCGCATCTGGTGCTGTGGTCGAGTCCGATCCTGCTCCTGGTCCTCGTCTTCACGGTGTCGGGTCCGCCCAGAGTCGTCGCGCGAGCACCGAGGATCGCGTCGCGCGACGCCGCGCGCGTCGTTCGATCACAACCGACGACCGCGACGAGGCGATCGACGACGCGGACCAAACCAGTCCCTACGACGAGCACGACGATTCCGAACACTCGCACCGCGGCCGCGGCCGCGACCGCGACATCAAACTCGCCATCAGCGACGACGACCGCCGCGATCGAGCCGCCTCCCGCCTCATCACTGATCGGCGGCGCCGCGAGCGACGCGCTCATTGGGGGTCTCCCCTCGGCCGGAGCCACCGACGTGGTCCCGATGCAAGGACCGGGGACCTGGATCGTCCAGTCGAGCGCACCGATGCTCGAACAGCTGACCTGCTCAGGCTCGACGGCAGTGGTGGGTGGGTCGATCAGCATCGACACGTTGACGATCTGCCGGCTCCTGCTGACCAGTCAGTCTGTCGGCCCCGTTCACTGGCAGATCGTTCCCACGCCGTGAGACGATTCGCCTCGGGGCCACTGCACGGAATCGCGCTCGGCGTCTACTTCGTGCTCACCCCCTACGTCGTGGTGACGAGGTGGACCGTCGCCGCTCACCGGGCCGACGTCACATTGATTCGAGCGTTGCTGGTTGCGCTCGCGATCTTCTGGATCGCCTTCGTCATCCAACTCGTCCGTGACGTCGGTCGCCTGCGCCACGGCGTTGTCCTCGGGCTCGGCGGGACGGCCTGGCTCGCCGGACTCATCGTCGCGATACTCGCGCTCGGACCTTCGGCGTCAGCTTCGGTCCCCCCGATCGCGCCCGCCCACGGCGCCGTCACGACCACCGTCGAACGCCACAGCCCACGACAACGCCCCCGCGCGACGGACGTGCTCGGCGCACTGCCCCTGGCCCTCGCGGCCAAGCGACGGCGCGACCAGGCTCGCTTCCAGCAGACCCCCGACGACGAGATCGATGACCTGATCGCCCTCTTGCGAGAGGCCGACCCCTCGCTCGTCAGCCACCTACGCCGCGTCATCGGCACCCGTCGAGACGGCGTGGTCCGAGTGGCGCGTGACTACGCCTACGCTGCGCCCCTGCTCGACGATGAACCGGTCGTCGCGTGCGTTCTCGACGATGACGACTCCGAGCCGCTTGTGTCCTTCGCGCGCGAGGGCGGCCGACTACGAATCCCACCCCGCTGGACACGAGACGAGCTCGTCGAGAACATGGTGGGGCTGCACGACGGCGGTCGCATCATCGCCACTGACGTCGACTACGACTTCCTGCGCGCACTCGCCATCCGGTCCGTCCGACGCCATCTCGTCGTCTACCTTGGCGACAGCGATGAGCTCGACGACGCGCTCCGAGCGTGCAGTGTCACGATCGACCGCTCCCGCGACGTACGAGTGGAGAGCCACGAGTCCACCGTGTCCTACACCGGGTTCACCGAAGGTGAGGTCCCGCGCGGGGCGACCGATGTCTTCGTGGAGCTACTGCGACCCGACCCCCTGATCCACGGACTCCTCGAGCCGTTCACGCCGTCTCTGCGTCGGCGCAGCATCGAGATGGTCGCCTACATCACGATGCATCGCGGCGAGGCGGTGAGCGGCGATCGGCTCCGATCCCGCGTATTGGTGCACGCCGACGTCGACGCCTCGCTCCGCACGCGCGCCACCACTGCCACGAGCGTTCGACGCAGCCTTGGTACCGACGCCGACGGCCCACGGCTCCATCCGGTGTCGGCCGACGGCCTCTACCGCGCGCACGGTGTCACCAGTGACGTCGGACGGTTCCACGACCTTATCCGCGACGCGCGACGGCGCTCTACGGGCGACGCGGGGCCCCTCTTGATCCAAGCCCTCAGCCTGGTGCACGGTGAACCGCTCGTCGGAGTGCGTCACGGATTCGAGTGGTTCACGGTCGAAGGTCATCTGGCGCGACTCCAACGCGACGGTGAATGGGCTGCGCTGGCCCTGCACGACGTGTCCCTCGAACTGGGCGACGTCGAACGGGCCTACTGGGCGATCGAGCGCGGTCGACTGCTCGACCCGTTCAGCGACGTCCTCACGGACGCCCTGGCACGGGTGCCGAGACTACGCCAGTTTGGCGGCGATCGAACCGGCGCTGCGTAGCACGAGTCCATCGGCGCCCGCCGAGCTGTATCGGTGGGCCGGTCGCTCGCGGGCCTCGGCCACCAGGTCGGCTAGCAGTTTGCCGAATGGCACGACCGGCTCGACGAAGAGATGCTTCGCGAGGGACCCCGGGATGGTATTGATTTCGTTGAGGAAGATCTCGTCGGCGTTGGCGAGGAAGTCGATTCGAGCCACGCCACGCACCGACGCCACCGTGGCGACGGCTCGAGCGACCTCCACGATCCGCTCGGCCTGACCCGGGGCGAGGACCGCGGGGATCTCTCGGGGCGCGGACACCATCCCATCGCCACCCACATACTTGTCGCGGTAGTCGAGGATCTCCGAGGCGACGGCGCGGCGCAGGGGTCGTTCGATGGCCGACAGCGTGAGTGTGGGGTAGGTGCGCACGGCGACCTGGACGTCATACAAGTCGGCGCGGAACGGTTCAACCACACAGCCGAGGGCGAAGTGGCCGTTCGTGCGCAGACGAGCTCGGGCGGTCTCCAGGTCGTCGACCACATCGATGCCGATCGACGACCCCCCAAAACGCGGCTTCAAAATGTAAGGCCCGTCGAAGGGCAACGACGTAGTCGTGTCGCTCAACAAGACGCGGGGCAGCGTGGGCAACCCGGCCGCCGCGGCCACGGCGCCAAAGGACCACTTGTCCATCCCGAGTGCGGCGCCGGCGACGGTCGGCCCCGTGTAGGCGAGGCCCGCGAGGTCGAGGGCCGCCTGGAGCGTCCCGTCCTCCCCCGGACCGCCGTGCGTCGCCAGCACGACCAGGTCCACGTCGAGCCGACGGTCCTTGCCGAGACGCCCGCCCGCGCTGAAGAAGCCAGAT